>JAFGRS010000322.1 GCA_016935045.1 Lentisphaeria bacterium
GCGCCGACACCCGTTCGACAGGCTCAGGGTCTGCGACAGCGGCGCCCTCCAGACGGTTCGGCACGCCTTGCCGAACCGGAATGGGATTCTCCGCATCTCCAGCTTCCCCATTGGACGTTCGACGTTGGGCGTTCGATGAGTCCATGGTCCATGGTCCATGGTCCATGCAGCGCAACGAGATGTATAGCAGTTCCGAGACGTGGGGACCCGCGCGGAATGTCCCCTTCCTTGTCGCTGGGAGGAGATGCCCGGCGCGGAGCCGGGTTCAGTCGATGCGGATACGGATGGCGTGTTGCTGGCCGGTACCGTCCCGGATACCGGTCAGAGCATGGTCTCCCCGAGGGAACTCGACGCCGTATCGGCGGGCGAAGCGGCCGAGGTACTGGCCGTCGAGGAACCACAACAGGGGTTCGGAGTGAGCGGCCTCGAGGCAGAGCCGGGGCGGATCGTTGCCCGCGACATAGGTCCCCGGCTGGGGCGACCGGATGCGGGGGTTGGTGTCCTCCTGCCTGAGGGTGATGGCTACGGGTCGGGGTTGTCCCCCAACCTCCCGGACGCAGCAGAGCGGGCAGGGCCGGAGGGGCACGCTTTCGGGGCGGAGGCCGAAGTGGACGGACGGGCAGTCGGGCGTGGCGGCGAGTCCGCTGCGGCGGCAGAGGCGGACGGCCACGGTGCCCCGGGGTGGCGGCAGGGGCGGTGTCCCGGGTCGGCAGATGCGGGTGAGGATATCGCCGGCGACGGGCGCGGCGGCCCGGATCCCGACCAGGCCGGCGGCAGGGCGTCCCGACTTGTTGCCCAGCCAGACGCCCACGGTGACCTCGGCGTTGTAGGCGATGCACCAGGCATCCCGGTGGGCCGCGGAAGTCCCGGTTTTCCAGGCCACGGGAAGACCGGGGGCGCCGGGCAGGGGGTGCCGGGACAGCATGTCCGTCACCAGGGTCACCGTGCCCGCTGTGAAGGGGCGCGGCCCGCCCTCCGCGGGGGGGTCGGTTTCGAGGATTCGGGGTTCGGAGAAGTGTCCTCCCCGTGCCAGTCCGGCATAGGCCGCGGTCAGTTCGAGCAGGCTCACGTCGGCGGCCCCCAGCACCAGGCCGAGGTCGGGGTCCTCGGCGCTGCGCTCCAGGCTGCGGAGTCCACAGGCGATCATGCGGTCGCGCACGGCAACGGGTCCCAGGCGCTGGGCGAGTCGGACGGCCGGGGTATTGAGGGAACAGGCCAGGGCTTCGCCGGCGCTGACGCTGCCGTGGTACTGTCCGTCGAAGTTCCCGGGGCGGTATTCCGGCAGGGTGAGGGGGGTATCCCAGAGTCTGGTTTCGGGCACGACGAGACCGCCGTCGATGGCGGCGGCGTAGAGGAAGGGTTTGAGGGCGGACCCTGGGGAGCGGGGCCGGGTGGCCGCATTGACCCAACCCGTCCGGGGCGCGTTCACATCGAGGCTCCCCACCAGCGCACGCACAGCCCCGGTGCGGTTGTCGATGAGGACGGCGGCGCCATCGGCCACCCCCGGGAGGGCAGCCACCCCGCTCTGCAGTGCGGTCCGGGCAGCCTGTTGCCAGACCGGATCGAGGGTCGTGCGCAGCGTTCCCCCCCGATCCACCCCCCGCTTCCCCATCACGAAGGCGCAGAACACCGCCTCGTCCCGGGGCAGGACCTGGCGCGCCGCCGCCGTGCCGGATCCCAGCACACCCGGAGGCGACCGTTCCGCGGCGTCGCCCCTGGCGCCATCGATCATGCCGGCGGCCTGCATCCGCCGCAGGACGGTCCGCCGTCGCAGGGCGGATCGTTCGGGGTAACGGTCCGGGCGCAGAGCGGCCGGGCGCTGGGGCAACCCGGCCAGCAGGGCAGCTTCGCACAGATTCAGTTGCGCGGCACTCTTGCCGAAGTACACCCTCGCGGCGGCCTCGATACCGACGACATTGCCGCCGAAGGGCGCCCGGTTGAGATACTGTTCGAGGACCCGGCACTTCGGGTACTGCCTCTCGATGGCCCGGGCGCGGAGAGCCTGGCGGGCCTTGGCGCCCCAGCCGCGCGGCTCGGGATGGCCGAGACGGGCAACCTGCATGGTCAGGGTCGAGGCCCCGGAGACGACGCGACCCCGGAAGAGATTGGTCACCGCCGCGCGGGCTGCGGCGATCCAGTCGATGCCGCGGTGGGTCCAGAAGCGCTTGTCCTCGGCGGCAACGACGGCCTGCACCACCCAGGGGGAGACGCGGGTGATGGGCACCGGGAAACGCCACTGCTGCTCGGAATCGAGTTCGACGCGGATGGCCCGGCCAGAGCGGTCCAGGATGACGGGGGAAGCCGGCGTGGCGGGCAGTACGCCCTGCCGCGGCCGCGCCCAGCGGCACACCCCCGCCCCGGCGGCGGCTCCGAGCAGTGCCCCCACGCAGCAGGAAATCGCCAGGGCGGTTGCCGCACGACGTAGGCGCGACCTCGCGGTCCTCGAACGGAGGGCGCTGGAAGGAGGTGCGGCCGGCACTGGTTGCGAGGGTTTCACTGCACCGTGACCCGCTCCGAGCCGCCGCACTCGGCGGCGACCTGGGGATCGTACATGGCTTCCGCCCTGGCACGCGGCGCCAGGAACTCCCCGGGCGTGACGGCACGGACCCCGTAGCTGTAGGTGACACCTTGGTCCCCGCCGGGCAGGTCCAGACACAGGACCAGGCGGTCTTCGAGGTTCTGGCGCATGGAGATATGGAGATCCCCCTTCTCCCGTCCCGTACCCTGGCGGGTAACGAAGGCCGTGTCCTCGACCTCGAATCCCCCCGGGAGCAGGTCGGCGACGGCGATGTTGCGGCGGTACACCGGGGAGCGGAAGGTGAGGCGCACCGTGACCAGTTCGCCGTGTCGGAAAGCGGCGCGGCGTTGACCGTCCTCGCCGAGGTATTCGCGCTCGAACGTCAGGCCGTTGGCCAGGTCCGTCCGCGGCAGCTCGCGGGGGACGCCGCGTTCCTGGAGCGCGACGAAGACAGGCCCTCCGGCAGCGGCCAGGGTGACGCCGGCCCGGACCTCGGCCGAGCCGAGGGTGAGGACATCCTGCCCCTGGACGGTCAGGGGATCGCGGCCGCTGACGGTGACCCGGGCCGTGCCTTGGGGGGCGTCGTTCCCGATCCGGCTGAGGGCGAGGAGGACGAGGGCGTTGTTCTGGGTGGTTCCCCAATGGCCCTCGGGGGTACGGCTGGCGCGCAGGGACTGGGCCAGGCGGGCCACGGCTTCCCCCTCGGGGTCGACCTCCGCGGCCAGACAGAGGGCCATCGCCTGCCGGCGGATGTCGCTGTCGAAGTCCCATCCCATGACCCCGCCGCGGGGGTCTTCCGTCAGCATCCGCCGGATGGTCGGAGCGGCCTCCGCCGCCCTGCCGGCTCCGGCCACGGCGACGCCGGCCAGAAGTCGTGCCAGGGGAGGCAGGGCCGCGTCCGCGGCCAGGCCCTGTGCCAGGGCCGTTTCGGGACTCCCGAGAACCGTGAGGAGGTAGAGGGCATAGGCCCGGTCGCCCACGGAGACGCCCTCGTGCCGTCCGCACACGGCGTCCACCAGGAAGCGGACCAGGCGTTGTCGCAGGGCGGATTCCGCGGGCAGGCCGCGTCTCTCGCCCTCGGCCAGGAGATGGCAGGCATAGATCGAGCCGCTGAGCCACAGATCGTGACCGTGCCGCCACATGGCGAAGCCGCCGGAGGGCAGCTCCGACGCGACCAGGCAGGAGATGGCCGCGTCGAAGCGCCGGCGGTCCGCGGTGAGTGTGTCGGCGGAGGCGTCCAGGGCCCGTGCGAGATCGCGGAAACAGAGTTCCATGAAGGCCATGCTGACGCTCTGTTCGAGGCAGCCGTAGGGGTAGTCTGCCAGCCAGGCAAGGGCAGCGGTTGTTTCGACCTGCCGGGAGGGGGAGACCTGGGCGCTCAGCCAGAGGCCTCCCGGGAGGTAGTCTTCGGGCAGGGGCAGGGAGGACTCCTCCCCCGCGGCCACGGTCAGGAACCGCGCCCGAAAGCGGGGGGGCGAGCCGTGGCGGACGCGGACGGATTCCTGGACCAGCCGGTGGGTGTTCCCGCAGCGTGCCTCGATGGCGACCTGCAGGGTCCCGGTGGCATCGGCCGAGGTCCGGCACTGCCAGCGCACTCCGACTCCCCGCCCCGGTTCGAGAGCCAGGATCTGGTCGGCCGCCGGCGACACGATCTCCGCCGGCCCCCGGAGAGCCAGGGAGACCATCCCGGTGCCGCTCACCTCTTCGTCGGGATGGATGGTTGCGGTGACGGTGAAGGTGTCCCCCGGGGCCAGGACTCGGGGTACGGCCGGGAGAATGGTCAGCGGATGACGGACGGTCAGCGGGCGGGAGGCACTGCCGAGGGCCCGCTCCCCCACGGCCACCGCCGTGATGCGCAGCTCGCCGCTGAAATCCGGGATGACGAACCCGGCGCCGCCGAGGCCGGATTCGTTCACCTCGACGACGCAGGAGAGGGCCACGGTATGCCTCTGCTCCTGGGGACGGCCGCCGGCGAGGAAATGGCCGATGCCGTCGCCGGCAACGGTGGATACCGTGGCGTAGGGCTCGGGGTCCTGGGGCACGATGGCGTCGAAGAGGTCCGCGAAGCGGGCCTCGCAGCGGCGCGGTCCGTGGAAGAACCCGAAGGGATCGGGGGTGGCATGACGGGTGAGAGCAAGGACTCCCGCGTCGACGATCGTGAGGTGAACGAGGGCCGGCGCCGGTTCGCCGGACCGCTGCACCTCGACGCGCACCGGCAGCCGTTCGCCCGGCTGCACCCGTTCCGGGGCCGCCAGGGTGACCTGCAGGCTATGCGGGCTCTGGTCGAAGCGGATCCCGGTCATGCCGAAGGTGCGCTCCAGCCCGCACGGCCCGTCCGGACTGACCGTGGCCAGGGTGACGGCCAGGGTGCAGCTCCCCAGGGCCGTATCCGGCAGGGGTACCCCGATCTCGTTCTCCCCGGCCGCCACGGGGGTGGCGGCGGCGTGGACGAGGGCGCTGCCCAGGGCCACGACCGCGAAAGCATGGCCCTGCCCCGGACTGCTGAGGCGGATGCGGGCGGTCTCGCCCGGACGGTAGACCGGCCGATCGGTGGTGAGGACGAGAAACGCCGGGCTCTCGGGCCGCGCCTCCGAGATGCCCTCCTCGCAGAACCAGAAGCCATACGAGGTCAGCGGCCCGCCCTCTGCCTGCCCGAGCCGCAGGCGGTAGGACCCGGGCTGGGGACACGTCACCCGCAGCAGCCCACGCGTCGCGCCGTGGGTATCGAGCTTGCCCCGCGACACGCTGTCGGTCTGCTGCTGCCACTCGCGGCGGTAGGTCCCATCGTCGAGCCGGCGCAGGACATACTCCCAGTGCGAGAAGAGCAACTCGTAGGGGAGGGAATCGGGGACTTCGACGGTGGCGCCGTCGGGCGCCACGAGCACCCACTCGAAGGGCATGTCGTCTCCCCGGACGCGTTCGACGTGGTCCCGGGCCGGAGCCAGGCCGATGTAATAGGGATAGGGATGGACAGCGGCCCGTCTGTGGACCGAGACGCTTTCGCCCCCGGGAACCGCGACGCTGGCGGAGACGGTCGCGGCCAGGGCGGCCGCGGGAGCGAGGCCCGTGGGCACACGGAAGGTGGTGACGGCGGCGCCGCCCTCCCCGGTCACGGTTCCCTGCCGCAGGGGTTCGGGATTGCAGAACGGCTTTTCGTCGTCGCCGAAGGCAAACTGCTCGTAGCCCTCGGGGCGGAACGGTGCATCGGAGAGGGTGAGGGAGAAGGTGACGTCGCTGGCTGCCGCGGCTCGGCCAAAGTAATAATCGGCCTGGACGGTGGCCTGCAGGTCCTCTCCCGGGCGGTAGAGCGCCCGATCCAGGGAGAGAGCGCAGCGCAGTCGGTCCGGACGGAACTCGGCGACCAGCACGGAGGCGGCGCCCCAGACCGCGTTCTCTGCGTTTCCGGGCATGCCGACCTCGAGCGTGTAGCGGCCATAGCGGGCCTCGGCGGGCAGATCGACGGCCTGCACGAAGAGACCTTCCGCGGCGGTGCTGCCCCGGTAGCGCCGCAGCACGGCCCCATCGGGAGTGAGGAGTCGCATTTCGAGGGGCAGATTGGCTGCCGGGTCCAGGGCGGGGGTCCTTACGATGGCGTGGCAGGAGAGGGTTTCGCCGGGCCGCAGCACGCCCCTGTCCGTATTGACCATGGCCTCGTAGGCCTGGGCCGGCGCAGGACGTCCGGACGGTTCGACGGACTCGGTGTCGATGCTGTTGCCCTCGTCGAGGGCAAGAAGGGAGAGGTCTTCCCCGCGCCGGACCACAACCAGAAAGGGCTCCCTTTCCTCGGGCCGTCCCGGCGGCAGGTCGAGGATCAGGGTGCCGTCGGCGCCGCTCCGGCCCTGGGCGAGGACCTGGTTCTTGGCCGACAGGATGTCGACCTGGCAATCCCCGAGGGGGTTGGTGTCGGCAAGCCCCAGGGTCCAGAGGCAGAGCGTATCCCGTGTCGTGGCAGCCGCGAGGCCGATATCGGTCAGGACCAGGGTGCGGCGGGCGCTGCCGTAGGCGCCCTCCATGTCGCAGCGTGTCGCCTCGATGACGAAAAGGCCCCGACGGTGCTCCCCGAGCATGTCATCGAAGGGTACGTTCAGGACGCGCTGCTCGTTCTCGGGCAGCCCGGGTTGGACAGTCACCTCCCCGGCGAAATGTCCGGCGCGGTCATGGGCCCAGAAGGGTCCTTTGAGCCAGGCAATGAGGTTGTTGGGGTAGACTCGATAGGCCTTGAGGTGGGCGTAGGCGGTGTTGCGGAAGCGGATGGGGAGAAGGTGCGGCCGGTGGGCGGGGAAGACGGTGCCGCTGCCCGCCATCTCGAGGAGCGGGTGCAGGTCCCGGGTGACGACGCCCAGGTTGACCTCCTCTTCCAGCGTGTGCAGGCCGTCGGCGGCCGGAAGACCCTTCAGGAACGTCAGCCGGTAATAGGTGCGCGGCCGGAAACCGCCCTGAAGCGCCCAGTGCATGCCACCACCCCACCAGTCCTCCCGCTGCAGATCGCAGGGCACCCCGGGAGTCACGCGCATGAACTCGGCGGCAGCCGTCCGGTCCAGCGGCAGACTGGAGCGGAACGTCAGCCGCAGTCCGTCGCCGCCGGTACTGCTGCCCGCGGCCGTGACGGTCAGGCGGTCCACCAGCGGGCAGGTCGTCTCCCAGGCGCTGCCCATGGGTCGACTGCCGTCGGCCGGACGCAGGGCCCCGTCGATCCGCAGGCGCAGTTCGGTGACACCCTGGGAGTGCAGCAGCCGGACTTCGGGCCTGGACGTCGGTTGGGCTTCCAGGCAGGTCACACCCCAACAGGACCCGTTCACGGCGTCGACCGCGAGGTGCC
>JAFGRS010000323.1 GCA_016935045.1 Lentisphaeria bacterium
GGAAACGGCTCCGCGGAGCGTCGCCCTCCAGGGGCGCTCCATAGGCGCCGCCACTACACAGTTGAGGCAACTTCACGGGTCGTGTCGGGACGATACATCACGCAGCCTTGAAGTGTGCCTTCTGGAGCCGTGCCATACGCCAGTCCCAGGTTCGTAGTCCCGCCTTGAGGCGGTTTCGAATAGAGCCTGGGATTCCGGCTAAAGCCGGTACTACGAGCCGCTGCGGGTATGCCCGCTGCGCTCGCGCCTTGCCAGGAACCGGGATTGGCTGCAGCAAAATGGGAAGTGATTCCCGCGCGGGCATTCGGCCCGCGCATGGCCGCGAAGATCGGGGTGACCGGCCATGCCATGGTCGATCCCTACGTGGAAAGGCAATACAGCGGCTGGGACGGGGCGGGATTCACGAAGCGGCACGGCGAAACGCTTCACAAGGTCATCGCCTTCGATGTGCTCGCCAATCGCGGCGTCCCCGCGTTCGGCCTGACCTGGGACGGCGGTTTCTCTCCCGGCTCCATCCATTCCGCGGCGCAGCGGAACACATTCGTGAACCACGTCGCACCGGTGATCTCGAGACGCACATACCTCGCCGACATGGGTCTCGCCTGCAGTTCCTGGAGCTGCGTTGCTGCGGCCACACCCTTCGGCGGCTGGAATCACGAGGTCTCGAAACGGCATTTCGCCGAGTTCGTGGGCTGGTCGCAGTACCTCTTGGCCGCGCCCGAAGCGTCTCAGCGCGGGACTGCGGCAGAGGTACCCGCGAACGGGAACACCATGACGTCGGCGCGAACGCCGGCGGCGGAAGCGTGCACGCACGAAGGGGAGAGATCGAGGCTCACGTGCCGCGAGGCCAGGGCATGGGCTCGGCCCAGAATCCGTCGCGGGGGCTGGCCAGGTCGCGGCGCTGCCACACGCGCACGTAGTCCACCACCCAGTCGACGGGCAGTTGATCGTCCCGGAGGCTGTTGTTGTCCCAGCCGCCGACGGGCATGGTGAACATCATGCACATGGGGACGCGGCACACGCGATCACTCTCCCAGCGGCAGATTTCCCGCCCGTTGGCGTAGGTCACCACCTTTCCGGGGAGCCAGAGGCAACCGCTGGTGAAGAAACCCTCCCGGTCCGGCCGGATGTAGACCGCGCCGCCGGTGGACTTGTGGTCCTTCTGGTATCCGTCCCAGTGCAGCGCGACATGGTAGTTGTACGGGCCCCAGCGCGTCAGGTGCTCCATGATGTCGAACTCCATGCCGCCGTTGGCGGTATCCTGCCGTTTCCACTGTGGTTCGGCGCCGGGACCGCGATCGGGCATCATCCAGAATGCGGGCCAGAGGCCGTCGGCCACCGGCAGTTTCATGCGGCACTCGAAGTAGCCATAGGTCTGCGTCCACTTGCCGTAGCTGTCGAGGAAGCCACCGGCGTAGGCGGACTGGTGGCCGCTTGCCTCGGTGTCGTTGTGCCAGCCGGCCTTCTTTTCGAAGCGGATGCGCAGCTTGCCGTCTTTCGCGACGAGCTGGTCCTTGCTCCAGTGGGTCATGCTCTTGGCGCCCCACCAGTTCGGACCGTAGACGCACCAGTTCCTCTCGTTAGCCGCGTCGCCGTCAAACTCATCGCGGAACGTCAGTCCCCAGTCGCCCTCGACCGGTGGGCGCGTCCCCAGCCACTCCGGCATGTCGGCGGGCGTGGCGGTCGCCATCACCGACTCGACCAAGAGAATGCCCTTGCCGTTGCCAGCGAGGGCCACCCGCACCGCATCGACCTTGTCACTGTGGAAACGGGTACCGGTCCCCGGCTGGGGTTGGCCGTGGAGTTTGGCGGCGTCCGGCGGAATCAGGATTGGCGTCTCCGCTTCGAACGGGGCCACGAGTTCCGCCGACTCACCGGGGGCCAGGGGCTCCCGTATCCCGGCGTTCCGCGTCTTGTCCCGGCCGTCGCTGGTGGCGAACATCAGCGGCGTGACGGCGTTGTCGCCGACGTTTTTCAGCCGCACCCGCACCTCGCAGGCATGCCTGAAGTCCCAGCGACCGACCGCCGGGGCGAAGAGGACCTGCTCCTTGCTGCCGCCGCTGAAGGTGAGCCGCGCGCCTTCGGGCACCACGTCAACCTCCGCCCCGTCGTTGCCCTTGAGCTGCCTGGCGGCGTCAAAGGGTGCGTCTCCGCCGAAGACGTAGCCGTTTGTCGGCCGGGTGCGGATGTCGTTGGGGTTGACCGGGGGCTTTTCTCCCGCCGGCCCAGCCGCCGTGATGGACTCCACCCGGAACGCCCGTGTGCCCTCCTTCACGTTGCCGGTGAAGAACAGCACCTGCTTGACCTTCGCGGGGTTGAGTTTGTGCCCGGGCTTCATGCCGTACTGGTAACCGAAGATGACGGTAATGGTCTTCGACTCACCGGGATTCAGCCACGTGCTCTCGGTGTTCCAGGGGTTCGTGCGCCAGTCGGCATCCTCGTCGACCCGCAGGGACACGCCCACGGGCTTGTCGCCGACGTTGGTGACCGCAGCTTCCACGTGCCCGTATGCCGAGAGATCCCACACCGTGTCCCTGGCCGCAATGGCCACACCCGGGTAGCCTGCATCGCCGGCCTCCACCTTCACGACCAGCCCCGTCGCGCCGCCTTCGCTGGACACCGCCGCCTTCACCTGGCCGCAGCTGGGCACGAGCTGAGGGGCGATCGCGGGGTCGCTTGCATCCACCAACGACAGCGGCTCGGCCGCCCGCAGGAACGACACCGCCACGCTCACCGCCGCTGCCCCGAGTCGGGTCATCTTCAGCCGCGAAACCATGCTGACCTCCTCGACATGGGCCCGTGAAGCATGCGGCCAGTCCGGCATACCGGTGGGCCCAACGCACATGGCGGAATGTATACCCTGCGGAGGCGGAACAACACCTTGAAGCCGAAGGAGAGGTACGGTAGCTTTGAGGTGTTGGGCGGTGACTGCCTGCCGAGGTCCGGTCCGCCCATCCTCTCCGTAGCGTCTTTCGGAGCAGCGACGTGGAAGGACTTCAGAGCCTGTCGCCTTTCCGGCGGCGTGGCCGAGGGCAAAGCGAGACCATGGGACGCATGAGTGCAACCACCAACCCGGCAGAGCCGTTCGGCGGGGCAGCCACCGTCGGCTCGGTCGGGACGCCGGGCACGGACGCCAGGTTCGGAATGGCCCTTGCGCGAGGGCACAACGCCCATGTGTGGCGCCGGACCCCGCGGGGGGGCATCCCCGGGAGGGCGCGTTCGTGGATGACGCTCTGGAGCCGATGCAGGAGGTCCGGCATGATGGCAGGCGCGGTGTTGCTGAGCACACTGGGGGTGTCGGTCGCGGCGGTGTACGAAATCCGCAGCGGAGACGCGGTCCTGGCGCTGGACGAGGCGACGGGGGGGCCGGTCCGCGTTGCGGATGCGGCAGCGGGATTGGAGTTTGGCGCCGGAGCCGAGCCGTTGTTCCGGCTGCTGGTCGTCCCGCCGGGCGGCGACCCGGCCAAGCCGCTGGAGCTTTCCTCCGGCGATGCGAAATCGCTCAGGCGCAGCCCCGGCGAGGGCCTGCGGTTGCGCTTCGAGGGGATCGGTGATCCGGGCCTGGCCGCGCTCTGCGTGATCGAGCCCGGAGCGAACGGTCTTTTCCGCTTCCGCATTCAGGTGGAGGGGAGAGCGGGCACGCTCCTGGAGCGGGTCGATTATCCGCTGCTGCCCCTGGCGGCGCCGCTGGAGGGCGATGGCGCGGGCGATGCCGCCGTGCTCGGCACCACCAAGGGAGGCGTGTTGGAACGCCCGCACCGGTGGCCGCGGGGGCGGCACGCCGCGGGTACGCAGCCCGGGAGTCTGGCGGCGCAGTTCGGCTGCTACTATGGACCGAAGGGCGGCGTGGTGACCTACTGCGAGGATGGCGCGGGATACCCCAAGACGCTGGCCGCGGGGCGCACCGCGGAAGGGATCGTTCTGGGCTGGCGGCACCTGCTGCGGCACGATCTGGAGGAACCCTTTGCGCTGCCGTTCCCGGTGGTGGCGGGCGTGTTCCGCGGCAGGGGAGGGGAGGCGGCCGACTGGCGGGACGCGGCGGCGGTCTACAAGGCCTGGGCCCTGAAGCAGGCCTGGTCTGCGAAGCGGCTGGCGGAGCGCGACGATCTGCCGGATTGGCTGAAGGAAGGGCCGGCGCAGGTCCGCTTCGGCCGCGACTGGCTGGCTCAACCCGAGAGGATCGAGGCATGGCTGGAGATGTACTGGAGCCGACACTTCCCCGGTGTGCCGTTGATCGTGACCTTCTGGGGCTGGGAAGGGGTCGCCACCTGGGTGCCGCCCAAGTACTTTCCGCCGTACCCCTCGGAGGAGGGCCTGAGGCGCTGCGTCGAAGCAGTGCGGCGCGTCGGCGGGCACGCGTTCTTCTGGCCTTCGGGGTACCAATGGTGCCTGAGCTACGGCAAGCGGGACGACGGCTCCTACGAGTGGGAAGACCGCGCCTGGTTCGAGCGCGAGGCCAAGACGCACGCCATCGTCGGCAAGGATGGGGAGGTCATGCTCACCAGACCCCCTTGGTACCGCGGCGGTGAGGCGGCAACGCTCTGCCGCGGCGACCGCTGGTCGCGGGACTGGTTGACCGGCATTGCCGTGGAGCTGGCGAATCGCGGGGGGGAACTCTTCCAGATCGACCAGGTCGTGGGAGCGGCAATGCGCGGGGGCGGCGACTGCCGCGCCACGAACCACGGGCACCCCCCCGGCATCGGTATCTGGGATGTCGAGGCCGGGCACCGCCAGATGACCGAGATGCTCGCCGCCTGTCGCGCGGCCGGCGTGAACATGGTGCTGGGCTACGAGGAACCGCAGGAGCTGTTCCTCCAGGAGGTCGGCATCCAGGA
>JAFGRS010000324.1 GCA_016935045.1 Lentisphaeria bacterium
CGTGGCCCGCACCACCTCCACCATGTAGGCCAGCAGCTCGGGCCGCACGGTGACCCGGTCCAGGCTTTCCCGGAACCGGTGGACCTCCCCCTGGGGTAGGACGGGCTCGATGGCGCCCTCCTCCAGGACCCGTTCCGGGGCGCTCCGGCCCAGCATGCGGTCCGCGAGGAGGAGTTCCTCGTCCCGCTCCGGGCATGCCATGGCGATCTTGAGCATGAAGCGGTCCTTCTGGGCCTCGGGGAGGGGGTAGGTTCCCTCGTACTCCACCGGGTTCTGGGTGGCGAAGACGGTGAAGTCGGGGTCGAGTGCGTAGGTCTCCCGGTCGATGGTGACGCTTCTCTCCTGCATGGCCTGCAGCAGAGCGGACTGGGTTTTGGCGGGGGCCCGGTTGATCTCGTCGGCGAGGAGGAACGTGGTGAAGACGGGTCCCTGCATCAGGTTGAAGCGGCGGTGTTCGAGGTCGTAGACATTGGTGCCGGTGATGTCCGCGGGCATCAGGTCCGGGGTGAACTGGATACGGTGAAAGGCGCATCCCAGGACCCGGGCCAGGGTCCGCACCAGCAACGTCTTGGCCACGCCGGGGACCCCCTCGAGCAGGGCGTGCTGGCCGGTGAAGACCGTGATCAGGGCCTGGTCGATCACCTCCCTCTGGCCGATGATCACCTTCCCGATCTCCTCACGCGCCCGGGAGAGGACCTCGCTCAGTGCCGTGACATCCGTCCCCATGCCTCAGTCCCTTTCCGAAATGATCTCTGCCATGCGGCGATACGTCTCCGCCACGTCGCGCCGGCCGCGGGGCAGGGAGCGATGCCGCGCCAGCGCCTCGGCGAGGCGTTCCGCCCGCTGCCGGCCACGGACGGAGGTCGAGGCGGCGGTGCGTTGCCACTCCTCGACGCAGCGTTCGAGGAGACGCTCCCGCGGCACATGCCGACGCAACAAGTCCCGCAGGGCCGAAAAGGCCGTGCGTCCGCTGACCTCCCCGCCGGCAAAACCGTCGTCCGGCGCCGGCGGCACGAGCCTCGCCGCATGCTGCCAGACGAAGAGCACCGACAGCAGCAGCAGGGCCGCCAGAGCCCCATGCAGACCGTACGAGGTCGCCAGCCACATCACACCCCGGCGCGCGGCGATGCCAAAGTGGGTCTCGTCGAACAGAACCGTACGGCTGGGACCCACAATCCAGCTCAGCAGGCCGGGCTGCAGGTCACTGCGCAGCGCCTCGTTGCTGAGCAGGTAGGAGTCGGTCAAGACGACCAGCGAGCCGCCGCCGAAGGGACGCTGTGCCGCGACGGATGTCCCTCCCACGCCGTACAACGGCTGCCAGGCGGGGTCCGTCAGGCCCAGGCCGGCCGCCCCGTGCCAGTTCAGGGACGGGGGCAGGGGCGCGGCCACCCCGGGGTCCTGCCGTGCGGCCACCGTGTCGCCCCCTTCGGCCTCTTCGAGGCGCACCAGGTGGAAGCCCCAGCGCCGGGCCAGGTCGACGGGCGCCGGCATCCCGGCAGGCGGAGTCCGATCCCGGCGGCCCCGGGGCACTGGGGCATCCGGGGTCTCCTCGCTCTCGCTCCGTTCCGCTTCCCCCGCCGGGTCCGCATCCTCGGTCGACTCCTGGGCCGGGAACGTCCCGTCGGCTTCCTCTGCCGGGCTGTCCCCGGGGGACGGCGGTAGGGATGACTTGCCGGGAGGCGTTGCCTCTTCCGGGGGCGCCCCCGTCGGCGGCCCCTCCGCCGGGCGGCGTCGCCGGGGGCGGTCATCGGGCGTAGCCAGAAGTTGCCACCGGCTCGGCGGGGCCAGGGCGATGACCAGGCGTCCACCGCTGCCCATGAACAGCTCCAGGGCGCGGGCCTCGTCGGCCGAACCCTCGAGCCGGGGCGCACACCCCAGCACCAGCAGACAGGCGCCGCGCCCCTCCGGCAGATCCCCGGCCTGCTCGAGGAAACGGGCGACACGCAGGCCGGGAAGGTCCCCGAGGGCCTCGTACAGGGCCATGCAGCCCAAAGGGTCACTGCGGTACGAGGAGTAGGGGGGATAGATGTCTCCCATCTCGAAACGCCACAGGAACAGGCGTACCAGCCCCACCGCGAAAAGCGTGGCGGCCAGGACCGGCAGGACCAGGTTCGCAACCCTACGGCTCAAAGGACTTCCTCATCCGCTCGAAGTGTTCCAGGAAGCGGGCGGCGTCGTCGTCGGTCGCCGTGTGGGTCCCGTACCACACCCGGTCGAAGGTGCGCACATTGGCGTCGAAGCTGCGCACCACCTCGGGAAGCTGGTGCGCGCGCCGTGCCAGTTCGCGGCGGTAGTCGAGGTTGGACTTGTGGCGGGCCACGGTCAGCACCTGGCGGTCGGCCAGGTAGGCGATGGCGGCGAGGTAGGCGGCGCGGATGCCCCGGCGCAGGGCACCCTCGGCCATGAGCCGACGTGCCAGTTCGAGCCAGTCCCCGGCCGGAAGTTGGTCCGCCGTCGTCGCCTCGGAAGCCAGATCGGGTTCCGCAACCGTCTCGGCCTCGACGGCTGCCGCGCTCCCATGCCGCCGTCGCCGCCAGAGCACCCAGCCATACAGCAGCAGAGCCAGGAGGCCCAGCGCGGTCAGGCCGATCAGGAGGATGCGGATGAACTGCTTCCAGGCGGAGAGCGAGGGCGCCGCCGCATCTTCCCTCGGGGCCGACTGGCGCAGCACCCGCCGCAGCCAGGAAGCCAGGTCCCGGAGACGTTCCCAACCCCAACGCCAAGCCGAGCGCATCCACTCCCCGATGCGGTCCAGGAAACGCTCGATCGGGCCCCGCGACCCGGCCTCCGACGGCAGACGTTCGCGGGGCATACGCCAGGTGTACCGCGGCTGGCTGATGGTCCGCCGCACCGCCTCCTCCAGCCGGGGCGGGGGGATGGGTTCGGGCGCCGCGGCGGCACTGGCGGAGGGGCCGCACAACCCCGCCAACAGCACCGGCGCCAGGATCGCCAGAGCCGTCCCCAGGCCGGTACGGCGGCGGCGGGAACGCGCCTCCATCAGTCCCGTGCGCACATCCTCGCCGCTGCTGAGGGCCTGCCCCTGGAAGCAGCGCAGCACGTAGGCCGCCCGCAGCAGGGGATCCACCACCAGGTACGTGAGCATGGCCGCGGCGGCCAGGAAGGTGCTGTTCAGGAGGTGCCGGCCGCTGCGGCTGAACACGGTCTCGACGCCCGTGAACCGACGCAGCAATTCGGGCAGGACAAACAACCCGACCAGGATCTCGAGAAAAACGAACAGGGCAAAGGCACTCGCGACGGCAAGCAGGGCATGGTTCTGCCGGGGCCACAGCCGGGCCTGCCCCCAACTGTCCCGCACCAACGTGCCCAGCCTCGTCCGGCGGCCGTTGCCGAACAGCGTCGCGGAGTGGTAGAAGGCGACGCACCAGGCGCTCGGCAGCAGGACGATCCCGGCCGCCAGCAGGGCCACCGGCGCGGTGGCCTGGATGGTGACCTGCTGCAGGGCTGCCCGGAGATAACGCCACAGCGGCCATGGAGGCTCTTCACGCAGGGACGCCTCTCCCAGCAGCTCCATCATGAAGCGGGATTGCCACACCTTCATCCAGACGTACAGCACCGTCAGCAGCAGGGCCTCGCCCACGGCACGCTCCTCGGCGAAGGCGCTGCGGCTCATGTCGCTCCAGAAGAACAGCAGCCCCAGGGCAAAGGGGAGGCTCCCCAGGGCGTAGGCGCCCAGCGCGGCGGGCCGTGTGCGCAGCAGGTGGAAGGCGCGGTCGAGGAGTTCCAGGGCCGGAGGATCGGGGGACCGGGCCGTTGTCAGAGGCCTTGCAGCCATAGCTCCTCCCACAGGGTCCCTTCGTGGAACGAACTCGGGATGCTCAGCAGGGCCAGGCCGAACCCGTAAACCAACAGCCACAGAAACACGAACGCCACGGCCGCCAGCAACGGCTGCCCCAGACGCCGCGAACCCCGCGGAGAAATACCGCCCTCCGCCGACAACCGCCGCAGGCACGGAGTGCAGATCACCTGCCCCTCGTGCTCCGTAATGCACTCGCGGCAGAAGTACCGTCCGCACCGCGGACAGCACGCCACCGCCTCCCGGCGCGCGTGATGGAAACAACGGGCATCCACGAGACCCGCCATCAGGGACCCTCCGGCGGCGCGCCGGGGCCCGGCGGCGACACCGCCTCGGGAAGCACCCGGCGGGGGGGCGCACCGGCGTAGACGGCAAAGCCGGCCAGGGCCAGAAAACCGCACACCACTGCCCCGATGCCCAGGGCTACCTGCATGCCCTCCGGAGCCCCCTCGGCGACCCACTCCCGGAACAGCCGCAGGGCCATGCGGTCCATCTGGTTCTCCATGCTGAAACCGGGTGTGATCACGCGCTGCTGCAGGGCCGCAATCCAGAAGAACAGATACGCCAGTACCCAGCCAGACAGAACGCTCCCCGCCGACACCCAGGTCACGACCCGAAGGGCCGTCCCCACCGGCCGACGATGCTGCAGACCCGCGGTGACAATCGCCAGGACCGTCAGGCACAGCCCCCCCACCGTCGCCGCCGCCAGCGTCGAGACGCAGAATACCTGCACCACCAGCGCCAGCAGCGCCGCCTCGACCCCCAGCAGACCAGACAGGACCGCGTGCAGACGCAAGCGCGCGGCGGGAAGATCCGGAGGCAACGCGGCCCGCGGCTCCCCCGCCGTTGCCGCAGCCGCGCGGGCAAGCTGCTCGCCCACCGGAGGAA
>JAFGRS010000325.1 GCA_016935045.1 Lentisphaeria bacterium
AAGCCGGAACGCTTCCCCGCCAGCAGCGCCCTGATCGAGCGCATCGCCGATACGGAAGCAGACTATGAGTTCTTCCAGCTTCTATGAACTCCGCCTCGACGCCGCCGCTGAGGACGGCGTCCGGCGCCTGGTCGTCCACAAGCTGGTCGACGGACTCGCCCTGCCCTGGCGTGACGAGAATTGCCACGAGATCCGGCACGACGAAGCCCTCACCATCGATGTCTCCCGCTCCTCGGCGGACTGCGCCCTGCGGGGGTTGCTCTGCAACGAGATGATCTTCGAGGTCCCGGTCGGGCGCAAGCGCATCCGCCTCTCCGACAACACCTGGTTTCTGCACGAGTTGGGGGAAAGCACGTTCATTGTCGAGGAACGGGATGACGAGGAAGAGGCCTTCCACCCGATCATCGAGGTCAACCTGCGCATCATCCCCAGCCCCGAGACCCTGCATCAGTACAAGGTGATGGCCGAGGATCTGGTGCAGGTCCATGCGGGTCTCGCCCGGGATGTCGTCAGCCGGGCCGTCGTGCGCCGCAGCGCCATCGACAGCCCCGCGGTCCACGAACTCCAGCCGGAACCCATCCTGGCCCAGTTGCGCGAGCTGCACGGCGCCCTGCGGGACGCCCTCGCCACCATCGGGCGTCACCCCGGCAGCGCCCTGCAGACCGTCACCCGCTTCGATGCCTACCGCCCCGGAGACCGTCCGGGCACCTCGGCCCTCTTCGGACTGCTCCTCAGTCCCGGCACCCTCGTGAGCGCAAGGGGCAGGCCCGAAAGGCTCGGCAAAGCCCTGATGACCAAGCCCGTGCTCACCACCGACCTCGAGGAGCATCGCCATATCGCGGCCCGACTCCTCGTCCTTGCCGGGCTCGGGGACACCGTCGCGCGGCACTGCCGCCAGACCGCGGCCCTGCTGCGGCACGAACGACACCGCTGGGGAAATGCCCCCCGGGAAGACGAGGTCTCCGTCTTCGAGTCCACCTACCTGCCCCGGATCGAGCTGCTCGAAAAGCTGGCGGCGGAAGCCAAGGCCGCCGCGGCCGCGTTCCGGGAACTGCGCTGGAAGTACCCCTTCCTGCGCCATGCCGGCAGACCCGGGACCCACCTCGGCCCCACCCCCCTGTTCGTCGAGCGCCCCGGATACCGCGAAGCCTACGCCGTGCTGCGCCGCGTCCGGGACCTCTCGGGACTCCTGGTGGACAGCGAGAGCATCCGCCTGCACTACCGTTCCCTCGCCTCCATGTTCGAGTACTGGTGTTTCGTGAAGACCATCAACTGGCTCCGGGAACGCTACGGCGCCCCGGAACCGCGGGACAGCTTCAGCGTCGTCGGCGCGGTCTACCGCCCCACCCTCGAACCCGGTCAGTTCTTCCTCTTCCGGGTCACCGACACGCACACCCTGCGCGTCACCTACGAACCCAGCATCCTGCCCTGGCGGCAGGCCCGCGCCCAGGGGTGCCTCTACGGGGCCACCCTGACCGCCAATCCCCTGCGTCCGGATATCCTGGTGGAGTTCCTGCACGCGGACTACGTGGTGGCCGCCATGGTCCTCGATGCCAAGGCCACCACACGCTTCGCGATGCAGCGCATCCGGGAAATGAGCGACTACGCGCGCCAGATCTTCGAGGTGGCCAGCGGCCGGCAACCGGTGCGCAGGGTCTTCATCCTGCACCGGGACAGCGAGTCGGACTACCTCTCGAACCTGCCGCCCCGGCGGCCCCATGCCCTGCCTCCGAGCACGGAGATCTTCGGCGCGGCGGCCTGTGTCCCGGAGAAGGTCAACACGGTCCCGGCCCACATCGGACGCCTGCTCCGGAGCTTCATCCGCTGTTGCCTGGCATGGTCCCCCGACGCCGCTCCCTCGGAGGGAACCGCCGCCACCGAACACGCCGGCGCCGGCGCGGCCCCCGCCCCGCCCTTCGCCACTCTCCCCGAGGAAGCGACCACCTCCGGCACCGCCCGCGTGGACAGCGACCCGAACCTCGAGGGACCCGACACCGGACCGGACGACAAGGGGACCTGACCGCCAAACCCTCACCCCGGTCCGTCGCCGAACAGACGTCGCGCCACGATGCGCACGCCCTCGAGGGTGAACCCCGCCGGCGCCGCCCGCAGTCCCGGAAGGTGGCGGAGGAAAAACGGCCCATCTCCGCCAACCACCCAGACGGGACAGAACGCGTCGCCCAAGGCTTGGCGGCCCTGTTCCAGCAGCCGCAGGACCGCTCCCAGGACCCCGCTGTCGATCCCCGCGCGGATCGCGTCCACCGTGCACCGCCCCAGGGCCCCGGGAACATCCTCCGCCAAGGGGACCAGGGGCAATTGCCCGGTGTACTCCCGCAGGGCCCGCCGCGCCAACTGCCTCCCTGGGAGAATCGCCCCCCCGAGAAAACGCCGCTCCGCGTCGACTGCCTCCGTGGTGATGCACGTCCCGCAGTCCAGCACCATCCCCGGCCCAGGGGACCGTGCCGCCAGGGCAACCGCGTTCGCAACCCGGTCCGCCCCCAGCGTGGACGCATCCACCCCATGGAAGTCCACCTCGCACACCAGGCCCGCCTGCAGAAAAACCAGGGGCCCACGGCCCGCCGCCAGGATCCGCAGGCGATCGCGAACCGCCGGAACCACGCAGGCAGCCAGACAGGCACCGCCCAGAGCATCAACCACCGCCACCGGCGGAGCACCTTCCAGCAACGACGCCGTGGACACACGGACAATCCCCGCCTCCCCGGGCGACGGCCGCAGACCAGACACCTCCGTCGTGGTGTTGCCAATGTTCAGAACCGCAGACACCTTCCGCCTCCGCCATCCCTGCCGCTCGGGAAGCCGCCCGGGCAGCGGCCAATACCATGGCCGCCAGGCGCCCCGCCAGCCGCTGCCCCGCGGAAAACGGCTCGGCCCCGGAGCCGCACGCCTCGCGTCCACCCCCGTACTGTACCGCCGAACAACGGTCCCGTCCGCTGCCGCCGCAATCCCTGCCCGGATCCCCGGGTGTATTTTTCAGCTAGAATCTTAACAAACGCCTGGATAGGGTCTTGCATTTGACTTTCTTGGACTGTATAGGTTCTCTATGGTGTGAATTCTCTCACCAGGCAGATGCGTCCGAACCCAGAAAGGAGAGTGCCCATGAACCCCCGTGATCTTCGCAGCCGAGTCTTCACTCTGATCGAGCTGCTGGTCGTGATCGCGATCATCGCGATCCTCGCCGCCATGCTCCTGCCCGCCCTGAGCCGGGCCCGGGCAAAGGCGCGGCAGATCTCCTGCATCTCGAACCTCAAGCAGCTCGGTCTCGCCAACATCATGTACACCCAGGACAACCAGGAGCGCTTCGTGGTCGGCTGGCAGGCCGCGGCGCCGCAGAGGTGGGATGCCCGTCTGAAGCCGTACTACACGGACGACAACCTGCGCCGCTGCCCGAGCAATTCCACGGACGGGCTCTGGTGTTACGGCATCTACAGCGGCATCCACAACCGGCCCCTGGCCCAGATCCCCACACCGTCGGGTACGGTCCTCAAGGGCGACAACACCCAGACCACCCAGACCTCCCTCCTCACCGTCCCCATCAGCGCCTGGACCCGCAACAGCACGGGAGACTGGCAGCTGAGCTACTGCCGCAACTTCAACAACAACAATCCCACCACCAGTTGGGCCGCCCGACGCCCCTTCAACCCCTGGGCCCACGAACCCCAGGTCAACCTCGCCTTCTGCGACGGCCACGCCGAGTCCCTCAACGCCAGGAAAGCGTGGGGACCCTATACCTACGGCCACGCCGCCAACATCTGGGACAACAAGTAGAACAGGACGTCCTTTCTCATCCCGGCCCGGGCCTCGCCCTCCCCCGCGAAGCCCGGGCCGTGTCGTTCTCGCCCCCGGCGCGATCCCCGCACCGCCGTCCAAGCCATCTGACCCGTACCAGCCATTGCCCAAGGCCCGCCCCAAGACCGGGAAAACGCAGCCGGCGCCGAAGAGTATTACGAAGTTTTAAGCATTTCTTTCGGCAAAATGTCCTTGCGAGTCTTCCCGGAGTGACTATGGTTGTTGGTGTGTCCGCCGGGATGTTTCCCGGACGGGCGGTTGTGTGTGCCGCAGGTGCGGTCATCTCAAGGAGTCAAAGTCTCATGACATCGGTGCGAATTTCGAGAATTCCTCGGTTCACTCTCATCGAGCTGCTGGTGGTCATCGCGATCATCGCGATTCTGGCCGCGATGCTGTTGCCTGCCCTGAGTCAGGCCCGGGCCAAGGCCCGGCAGATCTCCTGCGTCTCGAACCTCAAGCAGCTCGGCATCGCGAACATCATGTACCAGCAGGACAACGGCGAGCGTTTCGTCATCGGCTGGTACGCCACCGCCACCTATCCGTCCATCCCGGGCGCCGAGCGCGGCTGGGACCACCGTCTGAAGCCCTATTACACGGACGACAACATGCGTCGCTGCCCCAGCAATGCCACCGACGGGCTCTGGTGCTACGGCATCTTCACCGGCATCGACAACGAGCCTCTGACCCAGGTCCCGCAGCCGTCCGGCACGGTGCTCATGGGGGACAATACCCAACTGAGCGCGGCCCCGGGGAACGGTCCCATGCCCGGCGCTCTGACCCGGGCGGACCACGGCCACTGGGAACTCAACTACTGGCACGGGTACTACAACAACAACCCCACCAACGCCACCCGCGTGATCAACCCCTGGGTCCATGCACCTCAGGCGAACCTCAGCTTCTGTGACGGCCACGCCGAGTCCCGCAACATCCAGAACGCCTGGGGACCCTACAACTACGGCGCGGCAAACGACATCTGGGACAACAAGTAGAACAGGATCTCCTTTCCCATCCCGGCCCGGGCCTTGCTCTCCCCAGTGAGGCCCGGGCCGCGTCTTTCCCCCCCCTGCGGCGCACGCTCCGCACCCCCCGTCCGATCCGTCCGATCCGCCCGATCCGTCCGATCCGTCCGATCCGCCCGATCCGTCCGATCCGTCCGATCCGTCCGGTCCGTGCGCCCCCTCGGCGACGCGGAATCCGGTTGCATCGGCGCCCTGACTCATGCGGCATTCTTCTCTTCCGCGTTCATATTGCCAGGCGTGCTTCCGCAACCGGCCGTCGCGGTTTCGACGGCCGATCCCGGAGACCCATGAGCGCAGCCGTAGAACGTTTTTTCGGGGAGGACAGCCCCCTGCGCCGGGCGGCGGACGTGGGGGGACAGCCCTACGAGCCACGCCCGCAGCAGCGCAGCATGGCCGCGGCCGTGGCCGAGAGTCTCGCCGCAGGGACGGCCCTGGTGGTGGAGGCCCCCACGGGCGTAGGCAAGACCTTCGCCTATCTGGCGCCCGCCATCGGGCACGCCCTTGCCCGCGACATGCCCGTGGTGGTCAGCACACACACGATCAGCCTGCAGGAGCAGGTCCTGGGGAAGGACATCCCGATTCTGCAGGCCTTGCTGGATACGCCCTTCCGCAGCGCGGTGGCGAAGGGGCGGAGCAACTACGTCTGCATGCGTCGGCTCCAGGCATTGGGGACGATGGATGCGTCCCAGGTCACCGAGCGGGGCCTGCTCGCGGAACTCGGCCGGATCTGGCAGTGGGTCGGGTCTTCGCCCACGGGGTGCCTGAGCGACCTGGGCTTCGAACCCTCCCGTTCGCTGTGGGACCTCATCTGCTGTGAACAGGGCAACTGCCTGAACCACCGCTGTCCGCATGCTCGCCAGTGCTTCCTGATGCGGGCCCGCAGCCGTCTCTCCGAGGCGCATATCATCGTCGCCAACCACGCCCTGTTCTTCAGTGACCTGGGCATGAAGCAGACCAGCGACGACGCCACGGGAGTGTTGCCGGACTACGCGGCGGTGATTCTCGATGAAGCCCATACCCTCGAGGACTGCGCCGCGGAACACATGGGCATCCATGTCAGTTCCTTTGCCGTGCGTCGCCTTCTCTCCCGCCTGTATGACCGCGACCGGGACCGCGGTCTGTTGGCGGGGGGGCCCTGGGCCGAGGCGCGGGAGGCCGCCCTGCGGGCCGCCGATGCGACCGCCCTGTTCTTCCGTCAGCTCGTGGAATGGCTCGACGCACAGAATGCCGATCCCCTGCGCTACCTGGCGCCGGGACACATCCCGCACTACACCGGGCCCCACCTGCAGCGGGTCGCCGAGGTCCTGCCCGAAGTCATCGACGGCCTGCGTGGAGACCCCGACACCGAGGGCAAAGCCCAGGAATTGGCCGGCATCCGGGAGCAGCTGCAGTCCCTCGAACAGGGCCTGGATCTGTTCCTGAGCATGCGGCAGGACGGGTGCGTGTACTGGTTGGAGAAACAGGGGCGCGAGAAACGCGAAGTGCTGCTCAACGTCGTGCCGGTCGCCATCGGTCCCCTGCTGAAGCAAGCCCTGTTCCGGCCGGGGCTGCCCGTCATCCTGACCAGTGCGACCCTGGCGGTGCGGGGCCGGCTGGACTACTTCCTCCACCGCATCGGGGCCGACGGCGCCCACTGCCTGGTGCTCGATACCCCCTTCGACTACGGCCGCCAGGTAACCCTCTACCTCCCCGAACACATGCCCAGCCCCAGAGACCTCGAACACTTCCTCCCCGAAGCAGCAAACCGCATCCGAAAGTACCTGTCCCTCAGCCGGGGACGCGCCTTCGTGCTCTTCACCAGCTACAGCATGATGCGCGCCCTGGCGGCCGAACTGCAGCCCTTCTTCGCCGAACAGGGAATCCAACTCTTCCTCCAGGGCGACGGACTGCCCCGGTCCAAGATGCTGCAGGCCTTCCGCAAGGACGTCTCCAGCGTCATCTTCGGCACCTCGAGCTTCTGGACCGGTGTGGATGTCCCCGGGGAAGCCCTCAGCAATGTCATCATCGTCAAGCTCCCTTTCCACGTCCCCGATCACCCCCTCGTCGCCGCCCGGGAAGAGGACATCGAGGGGCGTGGCGGCCGACCCTTCTACGACTACAGCCTCCCCGAAGCCGTCCTGCGCTTCCGTCAGGGATTCGGACGCCTGATCCGCAGCCGCAACGACACCGGGATGGTCGTGGTACTGGACAGCCGCATCCTGCGTTCCTCCTACGGACGGGCGTTCCTGGACTCCATCCCGCGCTGCAACGTGGTCATCGAGTGACCCCGCCATCCCGCCGGCACGCACGCCCGGAGGAGATCCGCTCGAGCCCGCCGCCTGCCTGTGCGACGCACCTGCCCGCGGCGCGGACGCGACAGGCAGGCGCAGACAGATCCTCGGCGGTATGCCGAATCAACGCCGGCACGGCGGAGGACGACCGACGCCGGCGGGAACGCTGCCGGCCTGGGCGTTCCACCTGCGCGTGCCGGTGCGTTTCGGATGGCCGCGCGATCTGCCGCTCACCAGCGGTAGTAACGGTAGGGGTCGTCGCCCGCCTCGGGCACCTGGACGTAGTCGCTGCGCAGCCAGGGAGCGGTGCGGTACAG
>JAFGRS010000035.1 GCA_016935045.1 Lentisphaeria bacterium
CCGCGCCCCCTCCCCACCCTCCGATCGGCGCTCCACCGGGACAAGCCCGGCGGCGGCGTTGGGATCTTGAAACAGCCCTGCGTCGACCTTCCCGGAGTGTGCGCCTGAGGTCGCGGAGCGATGGTATCATCTCCTCGCGGATGCCCCCTGGCGCGCGGGCACACCGGCAGGGCCCGGACCGGGCCGCCGGGTCGCGCTCGGAGAGGAGACCGGACAACGAAATGGTGGACGGTTGGTGCGCTGCAGGTCTTGCTGACCTGGTGCGTGGCGGCGCCTTTCGAACCGGTGCCGTCGCTGCCGGGGGCCCATGTCTTCGACGCGGTGGCGGAGTACGGCGCGATCCCGGACGACGCACGGCTCAGCATGGCGGCCAGCCGCCGTAGCCGTCGATGTCCTGCCAGTAACTGATCTGGCGCACGTATTGGCTGCGGATCGGGTCGCGGGTTCGCTCCATCCAGTCGGCCAGCCGCTGGCGGAGCGCGTCGGCCTGCACCCGGTAGCGGGGATCATGGAGCAGGTTCCGGGTCTCGTGCGGGTCGGCCTCGAGGTCGTAGAGTTCGTCTTCGCAGCAGCAGTTGTAGCCGTATTTCAGGTGACCGTAACGGATCGTGCGCATGGTCGCGACCTGGTTGACCACGCCGCCGAACTCCATGGCGATGTCCTCCCGCCAGTTCTCGGCGTTGCCTTCGACCAGCGGCAGCAGCGACTCGCCGTGAATCGAGCCGCGGTCCCAGGCGCCGCCGGCCAGATCCAGTACGGTCGGATAGACGTCGGTGAGGGACACGAAGGCGTCGATGCGCCTGCCCTTGTGTCTGTCGCCGGGGAGGCGGAGGAGGAACGGGATGTGGTTCGTCTCCTCGAAGTGATGCCAGCCTTTGTCGATCAAGCCGCCGTGACTGCCCATGGTGTCGCCGTGATCGGCGGTGAACAGGATCGCCGTGTTGTCCAGGAGCCCGGTCTTTTCCATGTAGGTGAGAATCCTGCCGATCTGGCTGTCAATCATGGAGGTGAAGGCGTAGTAGTAACGCACCATGGTGGCCCAGTCAGCCCAGCGGAGTTGCTCGTGGCGGGGATGGATCCGGGCCTGGTGCGGGCCGGGGATCTGGCGCGAGGGCCAGGCGTAGTTCGGCCACGGCGGGACCTCGACGCCGCGATATAGGTCCACGAACTCCGCCGTGGCAAAGCACGGCACGTGCGGACCCCAGAAGTTGTGCCAGATGAAGAAGGGCCTGTTCCGGGCACGGAACGACTCCATCATCGCGATCGTGTTCTCGGCCAGGAAGTACGGGACCGTCGACTCGATCGGGCCTGCGAGTTCTCCCGCACCGCGGATCTGGCGCGTCGGCTCGGACCAGTCCCTGACCCTGTGCTCGTAGCCGTGGTCGGCCAGGTACTGCCGGTATTCCGGGTAGTGGAACCCGCCCCCGCCGTGGCCGGGGAAGTTCTGTCCTTCGAACCCGACGTCCTTCGGCAGGGAAGGAAGGTTGCCGCCGCCGAACGCCGTGCCCCGATCCGTGCCCAGATGCCACTTGCCCGAATAGCCGCAGGCGTAGCCGGCGGATTCGAGCCGCCGCGACAGCAGCTCCGGCCGGTCCTCGATCTCATGCACGCAGCTGCCGAGATTGTGGACGTTCGAGTAGATCCCGTGTGTGTGCGGGAACTGCCCGGTCATGATCGTGGCCCGAGCCGGACTGCAGACCTGGCAGGTCGTGTACGCGTTCCCGAAGGTGACCCCGCGCCCGGCGATCGAGTCGATGGCCGGCGTGCGACACGGCGTCTCGCCATATGCCCCCACGGCCGAAAGCCGGTGCTGATCGGTGAAGATCAACAGCACATTCTGCGGGTGTTTCCGGGACATCGGTTTCCTCTCCTCTGGGGCTGGTTCCAGTGCTGTCTGTATGCCTCCGGGAAGCCCGCCAGGACGCTCGAGCGCGCCGCAATTGCGGCACGCCTCGCAGTCTCGGAGGGGCACCGAGTGCGGCGGAGACCTGTCTGCGTGTAGCGCACAGGCAGACCGCCGGCTCCATCCCCCTGCGTTATCGGGTGTTCAACGGCAATCTGGCACTGTCCATGCCGATCAGAGTACATGGTCAGAGGTGGGATGCAAGGCGCCATTGTGCCCCCGCGGAGCGCACACGTGCCCATCGACACCGGCTTGCGGCCGCGGCTTGCGGGAGCTATCGTCGAGGGGTGTCAGCGGAGGGTTTGTGCGATGCAGCGCAGAGAGTTCATGGGTACGTCCATCGCGGCCGCGTCGGGCGCGGCGGTGTGGGCCGCGCTCCCCGTGACGGTCCTCCCGGGCCGTCCCGAGGGTGCGGACCCCGGTTTCCCGAACCATCATCTGCACAACTTCGCCTGCGGCGAAGCATCGCTACCGATCCACGAGCATGCGCTGGCGATGGGGTACCGCTACGTGGTGAGCGGCAAGCCGAAGGGCGAACGCTACGCGCAGCTCGACCTGATCGGGAACACCAACGCCTCGGTGTGCCCCATCAGGGTCTACAGGGAGAAGGGCAGCGGCCTGACCCGGATCGCGTACCTCGGGCATTTCGCCGACCGCAACGGCCGCAACGCGATTGCCGCCCTGCACGGGCTGGACAGGCCCTGCCACCGACGCACCGCAATGACCGAGGAGGACCTCCGTCTGCTGAAGGGCTACGCCGCGGCCAAACGCCCGCTCGACGATCTGACCCTCGCCAATGCCAACTACGAGGAGATCTTTGCCCGCTTTCACCCGAAGTGGGTCATCGACGAGCCGGACCGGGTCGGGTTCAACCTGAGCATGAACTGGATCAACCGGACCGTGGTCGCCACCTGCATCAAGGCCCTGACGGAGAGCTTCCCCTGGGACCGTTACCAGGCCATCTTCTTCGATTCCCTGGGGGACGGCGCGTCGCCGATCCGGACGACGAACCCCGACGCGCTCCCGGGCGGTCCTTTCCCGACCCGCGCGGAGGGGCACTTCGAGTTCGTACGTGCGGTCTGCAACTTCGCCCGAGACCCCGCCCGCACCGGCCAACCACGCCCGTACCGGCTGTTCGCAAACATCTACGACCCGCTCAGCGCCAACAGCCGCAAGCACATCCTGCGCTGGTACGGACAGGACCTCCTGCGCTTCGATCATTACTACCTGGAGAAAGGCGGAGAGGCCGCGACCGGCGCCAACGGGAACGTCCCGGGGAGCACGGAACCCGCCTACGTGGATTTCGGCGAAAACGCCCTCCCCGACGCCTACCTGCCGGCGCGGCTCGTGGCCTTCGACGATCACTACGGCTGGAGCCGGAAGCGGGAGTTCCTCCGGGACTTCGACCACGGGGCCTTCCTCGAACAGCATCTGCAGGCGGCCGGCCATGCCGCCATTCAGGGCTCCTGGTTCGGCTGGTACGGAGAGGACACGGTCTCCAGGCGAGACTCCGACGGGCGTCTGATCTACTCGAACGCCTGCCAACTGCTCCGCGCGCTGCCGAACTGGGACAACATGGCCGGGGTCCCGGTGCCCGGTTTCGGGGATTACCATGCCACGGACCAACGCCGATGGGACGGCCGGACCTACGGCAGCCCCAACAGCTTCGCCTCGCCCGAGGTGGTCTACTCGCGCAACCCGGACAACGGCGAGCTGTACGTGGTCTATCTGAGTGAGACCGGGATCGTCCGCCTGCCGGTGGGCACCCGGATCGAGGCAGGCGCGGTCGCCAACGAATGGTTCGTGGCGACGGACCGGAACGCCCTGCCCGCCCTGGCCATCGCTGCCGGCGGCTCGGAGGCCCGTTTGGCGGATCTCTCCCTCCTGGGCAAGGGACTTCGTCTGAAACTGACGCGCGCAGCGGCACAGGATTGACCCGGCCCCCGGAGCCCCATGGCGCCATGCGTCCGTTCCTGCCATCGGTCCGGCTCGCTTTCCCCCCACGCCGCAGAGGTTTTCCGAACCCGTCCGGAACGGTGCGCAAATGTGCACCCCGGGAGGACGGAATGGCACCTTGCACTCGAAGGCCCCCCAATGTAGTCTGGGGTATCAGGGCGCCGCGGGGCCGCGGTCTGTGCGGCGCATGGCCGCCGGACTCCCTGAGCCGGTGGGTGGACTTGGGACGGTTCCGGGAAGACAGCAAGGCATGGAGGTGACCGGCGGGGATTGCGTGCCGCCCGCCGTCCTTCGCCGGCCGCAATCTCGATTCCGGGATCAAAGGAGACCATCCATGGCAAAACCGAGTGCTCCGGCGAGCTCGCCGGAGCGGCCCAATGTTCTGCTGATCCTGACGGATGACCAGGGGTACGGGGACATCCGGTCCCACGGCAACCCGATGGTTGACACGCCCACGATGGACCGGCTTGCGGACGAGGGGGCACGATTTGACCGTTTCTACGTGAGTCCGCTCTGTGCGCCGACGCGAGCGGCGTTGCTGACCGGCCGGTATCATCTGCGCACGGGGGTCTGGGGCGTCACCAGGGGCCAGGAAGTCATGCGCGCCGCTGAGATTACGGTCGCCCGGATCTTCCGCGATGCCGGGTATGCCACCGGTTGCTTCGGCAAATGGCACAATGGGGAACACTATCCGCACCATCCGAACGGCAAGGGCTTCGATGAGTTTGTGGGATTCTGCGCCGGCCACTGGTGCAACTACTTCGATACGGAGCTGGAACACAACGGCGCACCGATCCGGACAGAGGGTTTCATCAGTGACTTCCTCACGGATGCGGCGCTTGGATTCATCGCGGCCAACCGCTCGCGCCCGTTCCTCTGCTACCTGCCGTTCAATGCTCCGCACGGTCCGTTCCAGGTCCCGGACCGCTACTTCGACAAGTACGCTGCTGCCGGTCTCAATGCCAAAGATGCTACGGTCTACGGAATGTGCGAAAATGTGGACGACAACATCGGGCAATTGCTCGACCGGCTCGAGCAACTTGGGCTGGAGAATCGCACCATCGTGCTGTTCATGACCGACAACGGCCCCAACGGGCAACGATACAACGGCGGGATGCGGGGCGTCAAAGGAAGTGTGCATGAGGGGGGGCACCGTGTGCCCCTGTTTGTGCGCTGGCCCGGCAGGATCCGGCCGGGAACGTTCGTGACCGAACTCGCGGCCCATATCGATATTCTGCCGACCTTGGCCGACCTCTGCAACGTGCCCATCCCCGGGGGATTGGCGCTTGACGGCATGAGCCTGCGTCCCCTCCTCGAGGGCAGTGCCGCCGAATGGCCGGAACGCACGATCTTCACCCACCGTGCTGCCTACGACGGCCGCGAATGCCCCGGTCCCGCGGAGGGCGCCGTGCGCACCAAGACCCATCGCTGCGTCTACACGCACCGGGGCTATGAACTCTACGATATGCTTGCGGACCCCGCGGAAACGACCGACCTCGCGAATTCCCGACCGGAGATCCTGGCCGAACTGAGCCGAACCTACGAGCGCATGTTTCGGGACTGCACCGCCGGGCAGGACTTCACCCGCATGGCCGTCCCCATCGGGGTGGAGGAATGGCCCCAACCGGTCTATCTGCAAGCCCCCTTGGCCGACCTGGCCGGCGGGGTCGCCTTCCGCGGAGAACATGGCTGGTCCCACGACTGGCTGGTCGGCTGGACTTCCACAGCCGCCGAGGCCTCCTGGAGAATCGCCGTGTCGCGCGAGGGGACCTACGAGATCGCCATCATGTACACCTGCCCCGAGGAAGAGACCGGCAGTCGCCTGCGGGTCGAGGTCGCCGGTGCCGCGGTCGAAGTGAGTGTGGACAAGGCACATGATCCACCGCCTATATCCAGCCCCGACCGCGTCCCCCGCATCGAGGTGCTGGAGAAGGAGTGGGGCGCCCTGATCTGTCCACCCCTCTTCCTGCCGATTGGGGCCCAGCGCATCCGTGTCCACCCCGTTCACGTGTCGGGAGTCGCCGCCTTGGAACTCAAGGCCTTACGGCTGCGCCGGGTGGATTCCCGAGCCAGTGGAAGAACGTAGCGCCACGCGCAACTGGAGACCATGGACTATGCACGCGACAACCACGAATGGACACGAATTCACACGAATGAGAAGCAGTCGTAGGGCTTTGGACCGGGACGCAACGGGA
>JAFGRS010000326.1 GCA_016935045.1 Lentisphaeria bacterium
ACCTGGATCACCGGAGACCTGCTCTGGGCAGACCGCTGCGAAGACGTCGCCTTCAATTCCCTCCCCGCCGCCCTCACCGCCGACCTGCGGGCACTGCGCTACCTCACCGCCCCGAACATGGCCATCTCGGATCGGGCGCCCAAAAACCCCGGCCTGCAGAACGGCGGACCCATGCTCCTCATGGACCCCCACGCCCACCGCTGCTGTCAGCACAACTGGGGCCACGGCTGGCCGTACTTCGCGCGCCACCTCTGGTTCGCCACCCCCGATCAGGGCCTGGCCGCGGTACTCTACTGCGACAGCCGCGTGCGGGCACGCGTCGGCCAGGGCACCGACATCGAGATCGAGCAGAACACCCGCTATCCCTTCGACGAAAGCGTCGAGTTCGTCCTCCGACTGCTCGAGCCCTGCCGCTTCCCGCTCTACCTGCGCGTACCGGGCTGGTGCGATGCACCCGAAATCCACCTCAACGGCACCCCAATCCCGGTCGCGGCCGCCCCCCGCCGGATGATCCGCGTCGACAGGGAATGGCGCTCCGGGGACGCCCTGCGGCTCCGACTCCCCATGCGGATCACCCTGCGCCGCTGGGAGGCAAACCACGGCAGTGTGTCCGTCGACCATGGGCCCCTGACCTACTCCCTGAAGATCGGCGAAGAGATCCGCCGCGTCATCGACCGGGGCGGCTGGGACGCCTACGAAATCCACCCCACCAGCCCCTGGAACTACGGCCTGGTGCTCCCTCCCGCCGCCCCCGCCGAGGGCTTCACCGTCGTCCGCCGCGACTGGCCCGACAACCAGCTGCCCTTCACCCACGAGGGCACGCCCATCGAGATCCGCGCCACCGGACGCCGGATCCCCGAGTGGCGCCTCGATCAACACGGACTCGTGGCCGAACTCCAGGACAGCCCAGCACTCTCCACCCAGCCCGACGAGACCATCACCCTCATCCCCATGGGCGCCGCACGCCTGCGCATCAGCGCCTTCCCCATCGCCTCCTCCCAGCCCCAGGCAAACCCCTGGACGCCGCCCCCGGAACCCCCCAAACCCCTGCCCTACCATCCCGAGGCATCCCATTGCTGGGAACACGACACCGTGCACGCCCTCTGCGACCAGGTGCTGCCCCGCAACAGCAACGACCATGCGATCCCCCGCATGACCTGGTGGCCGCGCCGCGGCAGCAGCGAATGGGTCCAGTACAGCTTCGACACCCCCAGGCTGGTCTCCGCCGTCGAGGTCTACTGGTTCGATGACACCGGCGTCGGGCAGTGCCGCGTCCCGGCCTCGTGGCGCCTCCTCGGACGCGTCAACGGCCAGTGGCAGCCCCTGACCCCAAGCGGGACCCCGGGCGTCGAACCCAACCGCTTCAACCCGCTCGCGGTGCCGCCGCTCACCACCGATGGACTGCGCCTGGAAGTCCACCTCCGCGAGGGATTCTCGGGGGGCATCCTCGAATGGCGCGTGCACTGACCGGATGCGCCCAACGTGGGAGGCGATCTCCGAGCGGCGATGCCGGGTTGCGCCAAGCCACGGAGAACCCGGTTCCCACGGCAGCCCTTGGTTCTCGTCCTCCGCCCGCGTGCGCCCGCCACCAATACCAACCGTGCCCTACTGAGCTGGACCCCCGCGGCCCCGCGGGCATGGATCCCGGGATGCCGACGGGAAGATGCAGGCTTCGCGTCAGGCCCCCGTCCCTGAGAATGTAGGGAGGGCCGCACCAGACGATGGAGCTGGACGTGGTTCCGCTGCCGCTGGGGACGACGACCGCTTACGCCGAGCACGGGTCGCAGCGCGCACAGAATCGCTCTCGTCCCTCGTCCTCGATCCCATTCCGCCCGGCCCCCCCCCCCGGTGCCGGGCGTTCGAGGACCGGATCAGGGGGCTTCCTGGGCTGCCGGACTGCCGTTGAGTGCACCCCGGACGTACTCGAGCAGGAAACTCATCATCGGCAGCAGCAACTCGCCTTGACGATCGAGCAGAGTAGGGTCTTCCCGCAGGGGTATGGGCGGCCGTTCCCGGCGGTTCTCCCGGGGGAAGAGGTCCATGCGGACGGGTTCCATGCCGTCTCGAAAGGCGGCGGGGATGGGGACCTTCTGCCAGCGCAGCGTGGGGCGCAGTTCCCTGCCCCCCGCAAGGACCTCGACGGTGTTGAGCACGATGCGGTCGCGGAAGACGCGCACCACCTTGAAGGCGGGGGGGACGCCCACACCGAGCGCCGGGCAGACCAGGTGCACGAGATCCCCCCGCCGGAACTCCAGGTCCAGGTGCATGTGCCCCGTACAGGTGGCAAGAACCTGTGGGTGCGCCCGCAGCAGGGCCTCCAGGCGCCCGGATTCGAGAAACGCGGGAGGAATGAGATTCAGGTGCGTGCACACCAGGGTCGGCCGCCCGGCATTGCGTTCAAGGTCCTCCGCCAGCCACGCCCACAGGCCCTCGCTGAAGGCCGCACAACCCTCGACCCCCTTCGCCGCCAGGTCGGGAGACAGGCAGATCAGGTGCAGCCCCGCAACATCGAAGCTGTACGTCGAGGGCCCAAAGACCTCCTCGAACCCCCAGGGCCAGTTGTCCCCCGGCAGGACCACCGTCGGCAAGGACAACTCCCGGAACAGAAACTCCCGGAACCCGAGTTGGCGGCGCTGCCCCGCGGACAGTGCCGCGGTCTCGGCCGTCGGCGGCGGCAGGATGGCCGAGTTGTCCCC
>JAFGRS010000327.1 GCA_016935045.1 Lentisphaeria bacterium
CGCCCTACCGGATGGAGAAGTACGACGGCTGTCCCGGCCGTCGAATGTGGGCGGGCGAGACACCCGCCCTACCGGATGCGCAGCGACCCTTCGCACCACGAACAAATCTGCGGTTGCGGTGCTACCTTGGGGGAGGTTGCAGCCTTTTCCGCTCCCGGACGTCCGGGGCACACCTGCAGCCCAACGGAGCGCAGCGCCGGAGGAGACCATGCAAGGCAAAACCCTGACGCTGGCCCTCTGCGAGAACGTGCTGGGCCCGTGGGCCGAGCAGATCACCCCCTCGGCCCGGGCCGCGGGTCGCAAGATGATCCTCGACTCCCTGGGCTGCGCCATGGCCGCGCGCCATGCCCCGGGCATCGGCGAGATCCTCGACATGGTGCGCACCTGGGGCGGCGCCCCCGAAGCGACCGTTCTGCTCCATGGCGACCGTCTCCCCGCCCCCCACGCCGCGTTCGTGAACAGCGCCCTGATCCATGCCCTGGACTACGACGACATCCACATTCCCGGCACCCTGCACATCCTGTCGATCATCCTGCCGACGGCCCTGGCGGCAGGGGAGATGGCCGGGGCATCGGGCGTTGCCTTCCTTGACGCGGTCATCCTCGGCGTCGAGACCGCCGGGCGCCTGGCCATTGCGGAGGCGGCGAAGCGCCGCGGGGACGGTTTTCTGCCGAGTTCCCTTGCGGGCGGTTTCGGTGCCGTGGCCGCGGCGGCGCGACTGCTCGACCTGTCCCTGGACGAAGCCGTCAGCGCCATGGGCATCGCCTACGCGCAGGCCTCCGGGAACCGGCAGGCGCTGCTGGACATGACCCTCACCAAGAGGATCCAGCCCGCCTTCGCCGTCCGCGCCGCCCTGTGGTCCGTGGCCCTGGCCCGACGCGGCTTCAGCGGGCCCCCTGCCGCTCTCGAAGGCCGGGCGGGGTACTTCGGGACCTATCTCAACGGTCCCGCCTGCAGTGCCGAAGAGCTGCTCGTGCCGCGGCCGCGGTTCGAGATCGAGCGCCTCGTCGTCAAGCCCTACACCAGTTGCGGCGCCTGTCATTCCGTCCAGGCCGCCGCCGAACGGCTGGTCCGCGAGGAAGGCTTGCGGCCCCGGGACATCGAGCAGGTAGGCATCTTCGGCGTGGGGCCCGGGGGCCTCGTGGGCGGACGCTTCGAGGTCGGCAACAATCCCCAGGTCAGCGCCCAGTTCAGCGTCACCTACGGCGTGGCCCTGGCCCTGCTGCGAGGGCCGATGACCGTGGCCAGCCTGACAGACGAACGGGTACGGGAGGATCACGACGTGGCGGAACTCGCGAGGCGCATTGCCTTCGTGCCCCTCCCGGAGGATCTGCCTCCCCCTCCCGAACGGCCCGCGGACTATCCGGCCTACTCGACGCGCTATCACGGGGTGCTTGTCACGACCCGCGATGGCCGCAGGCTGATGCGCTGCCAGTGCCCGGCCCAGACCTTTGCGCCGGGGGCCCACACCTTCGCACAGGTCTGCGCCAAGTTCCGGGAGTGCGCCGCCTTTGCCGGTTTCGGCAGCGAAGCCGACGTCGACGCCGTGATCCGCTGCGTGACTGAACTCGAAGAGAGCCCCGATCTCGAGCCCCTGATCCGGAGCATGATCGATCCAATCCCCGTCCCGGGAGACGGATCATCGCGGCTGTCGGCAACCGCGGACGGACGCGGGTCCGTCGACACGGGCGCAGAGTGAACAGCCTTCAGAGCGGGAGTCCCTGCCATGGCGTGGCCCGCGCAACAGCAACGAATCCGGCCCGCATACCGTCCCCGGCTGGGGCTGGGGACGGCCGCGGGGCACTTCCCGATGGCCCTTCCGTGGCTTCTGTTGGCAGGGAGCATGATCATGACGGCAGCCCAGGCCCAGCCGAATGCTCGTTACCGGGACAGTTTCCTGCTGCTCCACGAGGACCACCACACCGTGGACCGCTTCGAGGTGGGGCGCGACGCCGACCCCGAACAGATCGGGGAACTGCTCCGGGCCCTGCGCCCGGACATGATCCAGATCCACGCCAAGGGCAACCCGGGATGGACCACCTATCCCAGCCGCATCGGGCATACGCCCCCCAAGCTCGCCCGCGATGTCCTCGGACTGTGGCGCGACCTGGCGCGCCGGAACGGCTACCTTTGGTCCATCTACTACAACATCGGGCGTGACGGCGAGATCCAGCGGCGCCACCCGGAGTGGAACCGGGACTTCGCCGACGGCCGCGAGCAGGAGAGGGCCCTGTGCTATCACAGCGGCGTGGCGGAGCACTACCTCTGGCCCATGCTCGAGGAGATCCTCTCCGGCTACGACCCGGACGGGTTCTGGTTCGACGGCTCGGTCTTCACCATCCGCACCTGCTACTGCGAGGCCTGCCGGAAACGGTTCCGCGCCGAGGGGCACGGCGATCTGCCCAAGGCTCCGGGCGACCCCGGCTGGCACGCCTTCCACGAGATGCAGCGCACGGTCTACCGGGAGTTCATCGCCGAGACCTGCCGCCGGATCCATGCCCGGGAGCCCTCCTGCATGGTCAGCTTCAACTGGGCCTACTCCCTGCGCATGCCCGAGAAGCCCGACCCGGCCATCGCCTACCTGACCGGCGACATCGGCAACCGCGTGGAGGGGCTCTCCCCCGAGGCGCACTGGTACGACGGCACGGGAGTCCCCTTCGACCTGATGACCACCG
>JAFGRS010000328.1 GCA_016935045.1 Lentisphaeria bacterium
GCCAACATGAGTCACGAAATCCGCACCCCCATGAACGGCGTGATCGGCTTTCTCGGCAACCTCAGCGAGACCCCCCTCAACGAACAGCAGCGGCAGTACCTGCGCGTGATCGAGTCCAGCGCCCGGAGCCTGCTGCGGGTGATCAACAGCATCCTGGACTACTCCAAGCTCAGCGCCGGCCGCATGGAGTTGGAGGAGGTCCCCTTCGACCTGGCCCGCCTCCTGGAGGACTGCACCGCCGTGACCCGCCGGCTGGTGCAGGGCAAGCCGGTCAGGGTGGTGTGCGATTGCGATGGCCTCGAACACCCCGTGATCCGTGCCGATCCCACGCGGCTGCGCCAGGTGCTGGACAACCTCCTCGGGAACGCCGCGAAGTTCACCGAACGGGGCCAGATCCGCCTCCATGTCCAGGCCCGGGCGGCAGACGAGGAACGCCTGCATCTCGCCTTCGAAGTCGAGGATACCGGCATCGGGATCCCCGCCGAGCACCAGGCGCACCTCTTCGATGCCTTCGCCCAGGCCGACTCGGGAACGACCCGGAAGTATGGCGGCACCGGTCTCGGATTGTGCATCGCGGCCAGCCTGGTGCGCCTCATGGGGGACGAACTGACGGTGCGAAGCCGTCCGGGTGAGGGAAGCCTGTTCGCCTTTGCGCTGAAGGTACGCATGGCCCGTCCGGAAGAACAGGTTCAGCTCTCCGGGCACTACCGCATCGTGCTGCCGGCGGGGGCCCTGCGGCGGTACTGGGCGCTGCTGGTGGACGACACGCCCACGAATCTCTTCCTGATGGAGACCATCTGCCAGGGCATCGGCCTGCCCTACCGCACGGCCTGCAACGGCCGGGAGGCCGTGGAGCTGGCCCAGCGGCAGCGGTTCGACCTGGTGTTCATGGACATCCAGATGCCGGTGATGGACGGCTACACCGCCATCCGGGAGATCCGCAAGCTGCCCAACAGCGGCACGACCCAGATCATTGCCCTCACTGCCAGTGCCTTTGCCGAGGACGTGGAGCGTGCCCTGGGAGCCGGTTCGACGGGGTTCCTGGCCAAGCCCTTCGAGCGGGATCAGCTCCTGCTCTGCATCGCGCAGCACCTGGACATCCCGGCCGAGAAGGAGCTTCGTGAACCCGTGGAGGGCGGGGACACGCGGGAGGAGATGCTGACGCGGCAGATCCACGATTTCATGCGCGAGCAGTACCAGATCCGCCTGGGGGAGATCAAGATGATCCTGGCCCAGACGGTGGCGAACTGGCGGCCGTTGCTGGACGATCTGCGGGTCTTCTCGCGCCGCGGCGACTGGGAGGAGGTCCGTGCCATCACTCACCGTCTGAAGGGCGAGCTGGGGTCCATTGGCCTGACCCATTTCGCCGAGGTGTCCGGTGACATTACGGCGCGGATCCGTTCGGGGCGCACGGAGTCGCTGCGGGAGGAGGTCGAAGCCTTCACCGAGGAGCTTGCGAACGCCTTTCGGATCGTGGAGAAGGATGTGACGGTGGAGCCGCACGGCACGGTGTGAGCCGACTGCTGCGACTGCCGCGGGGAGTGCGCCTGCCACATTCCGACGGTGCGCGCTAACGCAGCACACGGCGCATGCGGCCGAGGATCCTCTCGACTCCCTCACGCCCGAGTTCGGCGCTGGCTTCGGTGGCGGAGCGGGCGAACCAGTGCTCCGGGTTGTGGCGGGTCATGTCGACGGTCTGCGGGCACAGCGCCATCATGAGGCTGGTTTCGCCCTGGCCGGCATGGTCGAAGGGGAAGCTGCGGATGATCTCGTCGTCCATGAGGGGGTGCACGTTGAGCCAGCGGAAGGGGTCGGTGCCCTTGTCGTGGTCCTCGTAGTAGCCGGCCATGCTGTTGTCTCCCCACCAGCCCTCGCTCCCCCGGGGACCTTCGAGGTGCTGGAAGATCGCCTGCCGGGCGGCGAGTCGGAAGGCGAGGTCGGTGGGCATTCCGGCAGCGAAGTTCTCGGATTGATGATGGATGAAGGCGTGGACATTGCGGAAGCCGATGCGCAGCAGCGAGCGGAACAGCTCCCGCGCAAAGGGCAGCAGCGCGGAGGCGTCCACCTGGACCGTGCCGTTGCCGTCGGGAGGCGCCACGGCGTAGCTGGCAGCGCCGTAGTAGAAGGGAGGCAGGAGAATGAGGTCCATCTCCTGCTCGATCAACTCGGCGCAGCGGACGACGACGAGCGTGTCGAGGCCGACGGGGAGGTGTTCGCTGTGGTATTCCAGGACCCCCAGCGGCAGGACCACGGGCCAGTGCCCCGCGATGGCGTGGCGAATCTCGTGCGGTCGCATGTGTTCGAAGCGCATGCTGCCTCTCCTTCGGGGTATCCCCGGACCGTCGCGCCGCGCCATGTCTGCGCCGCGCCGGCCGACGCAAGCCGGCCGGGGCACGGGTCCCTGGTCGGGGGACTGCTGCAAGGTAGGCGTCTCCAGGAGAGCTGTCAATCGGCCGCGACGGTCGGGGTTCCGGCTCGGGCGACACGGAAACCGCCGCTGGGGCTGGGACTCGGGGCGTGGCTCAGGATCGTGTGACCCGGCGCTCGCCGCAGGGCGGGAACCGGCATCCATCTCGCCGCCGGCCCGGAAAACACCGCCGTGGCGGGGACCGCGGGGGCCCGTTTTCCGGACAGCCCTCCGCCCCCCGGACCGGAAAACACCCGGGTGCCGGGGACCGCGGGCGGCCCGTTTTCCGGACAGCCCTTCGCCCCCCGGACCGGAAAACACCCGGATGACGGGGACCGCCGCCGGACCGTTTTCCGGACAGCCCTCCGCCCCCCGGACCGGAAAACACCGCCGTGGCGGGGACCGCCGCCGGACCGTTTTCCGGACAGCCCTCCGCCCCCCGGACCGGAAAACACCGCCGTGGCGGGGACCGCGGGCGGCCCGTTTTCCGGACAGCCCTCCGCCCCCCGGACCGGAAAACACCCGTCCCGGGGCCGGGTCATGGTATCTCCGTCCGCGGCAGGCCGGTGATAGTGCCGGGGTGTCGGTCCACAGGCTCCGACATCGGGCATGGGGATGCGGCGGGAAACGGATGGCGTCGCCTTCGGCGTGGCACACTGGAGCCGGCGTCCTGCCCGCCGAAGCCCTGCGCCGGCGGGTTCCCGCCGTGAGGCAACCGGCTTCCGTGACGTCCGAGGAGGGTCGACTCGTACCTTCTCGGTCAACCCGGGGAGGGATCGGGAAGCGGCTCAGCAGGAGCTTCGCCCTCCAGGGGAAGCGGCTCAGCAGGAGCTTCGCCCTCCAGGGGAAGCGGCTCAGCAGGAGC
>JAFGRS010000329.1 GCA_016935045.1 Lentisphaeria bacterium
ACTGCGGGTATGCCCGCTGCGTTCGCGCCTTGCCAGGAACCGGGATTGGCTGCAGCAAAATGGGAAGTTATTTCCGCGCGGGCCCTTAGGCGTCACTCCCCTGCCGCAGCGCGCCTTGCGACACCCCTGCCGGCGGAGTACACTATGCGCCAGTCGGGGGCTTGGTTCCAGGCCGTCGGAACGGTCCTCGAACCGTCAGGACGGGTTTCGGATTTCCACCCCGGGAGACCCAGCAGACCATGGCCGCACGGCGCTACCGCATCGCGTTGTATCCGGGCGACGGCATCGGAACGGATGTCACCGCCGAGGCCGCCAGGGTCCTCGCCGGCGTCTCCCGCCGCCATGGCTTCTTCGTGGACACCACCGCCGTCCCCTGGGGTTGTCTCTGGGCCCGGGAACACGGCGGCCACCCCGTGCCGGCGGACTTCCTCGAACACCTGCGGCCCTTTGACGCCATCTTCCTGGGCGCACTCGGGATGCCGGCCATGCTGCCGGACCACGTCACCCTTGCTCCCCTCATCCGCATGCGCCAGGAGTTCCGGCAGTATGTCTGCCTGCGCCCCGCCGTGCTCATGCCGGGGACCGAGTCTCCGCTGGCTGACAGGAAGCCTGGCGATGTCGACATGGTCATCGTCCGGGAGAACTCCGAGGGCGAGTACACCGGGGCCGGCGGCTGCACCCATGCGGGAAGCCCCGAGGAGATCAGTGTCCAGGTCGCCGTGCATACGCGACGGGGAGTGGAGAGAATCCTGCGCTACGGCTTCGAACTCGCCCGGCGCCGCAGGCAGTGCCTGACCATGGCCACCAAGTCCAACGCCCTCAACCACAGCATGGTCATGTGGGACCGCATCCTCGATGCCGTCCGCGGCGACTACCCCGACGTACAGGCGGGGAAAGTCCACATCGATGCCCTCGCCATGCTCTTCGTCCGCACGCCGGAGGCGTTCGATGTCGTCGTGGCTTCCAATCTCTTCGGGGACATCCTCAGCGACCTGGCGGGGGCGCTGGTGGGCAGCCTCGGCCTCGCGCCCAGCGCCAACATCAATCCGGACCGCGACTGCCCGAGCCTCTTCGAACCCGTCCACGGGTCGGCCCCCGACATCGCGGGGCAAGGCGTTGCCAATCCCATCGCGGCCATCCGCAGTGCCGCCATGATGCTGGATTTCCTCGGCGAAACCGATGCCGCCCGGGAGATTGAGCGGGCCGTGGCCGACAACCTCCGCCACGGGAGCGTGCGCACACCCGACCTCGCAGGCACAGCCACCACCGTGCAGGTCGGCAACGACATCCTCCAGCGGCTCTCCGACTGACAACCCATGGGTGACCCTCGACCATGAAACCGCGCCACCTGCTCCCCGTGCTCTGGGCCGTTCCGGTCCTCGCCCTGCCGCTGCACGCGGCGGATGTCCTGCGCAGGCCGGTTGCCGGGGGAGTGCTCTACCCGGCCGACTCCCAGACCCTCCTCCAGGCCGTCGACGCGGCCCTTGCCCGGAGCGACGCGGGCAGCGCGGCCTCCCCGGCCCGCGGCATCCTCGTTCCCGCCGGCGCCTACGCCGTCTGCGCAGACACCATCGGGAGGGGCATCGGACGGATCCCGACCGCGTGCACCCGCATCATCGTCCTGGGCCCCTGGCATCCCACGGAGCATCCCCTGAGCGAGGATGTGCGCGACATGCGGGGCAGGGCGTCCATCCCCGCCAAGGAGGCCTACCTCACCCCGCTCGGCGAGATCCCTCTGGCTCCGGTCGCGGCCGAGCTTCGCGAGCGTGGCGGCTGTTTTGCGGCTGTCGAGGCAGCCCATCTCCGGGAGTCTGCGGTCGAGGTCCTCCTGCCTTTCCTGCAGCGGAAGGTGGGCGCGGATCTGAGCATCGTCCCGGTCATCCTCGATCACGAGGCCCCGCCCGTCGAAGTCGCGGATGCCCTCATGCCCCTCCTCGACTCTCCGGAGACCATCCTCGTGGTCGCTGCGGACCTGGCGTCCAGGCAGGGAGCTGTATCCGCTCCCCTCGAGGCCTGCGTCCGCGCCCTCGAATCCGCCGACCGCAACGCTCTCGAATCCCAGGACCTCTTCGCCGCCGCACCCCTGCGCGTGCTGGTCGAACTTGCCGTCCGCAGAAACTGGCGCGGAAAGCGTATCGACACGGCCGCGGACACCCCCGGCGCCCGCGCATCCCTCCCCGCGATCGCCATGGTCTTCCTGGACGACCCCAACCGCGTCGCACTTCTGCACGCCGCCGCCGAAGCCGAATGGAAAGACCCCGGTACCGCCGCGGCCTTCCGGGACGCCGGCCGCGCCGCGGCACGGGTGAACTTCCAGGGCGACCTCCTGAATGCCATGGAACAGGACCTGCTCCTGCAGCTGGCCAGGAACACCATCGCCGCGAAACTCAGCGGCGCCGGAAAACCTCCGCCACCGCTCTACTCCGATACCCTTGCCGCAGCCCTGGGATGCTTCGTCACCATCCAGCTCGACGGCAAACTGCGGGGCTGCATCGGTACCCTTTGGGGCACGCAACCCCTCGCCACGGCCGTGCAGGCCAATGCCCTCTCCGCCGCCTTCGAGGACAAACGTTTCGCTCCCCTCACCATCGAGGAACTGCCCCGGATCACCATCGAGATCAGCGTCCTGACGCAACCCGTCCGACTCGATTTCCAGGACGGCGCGGACCTGATGGCAAAGCTCCAGCCCGAGGTCCACGGGGTCGTGCTGACGTACCGAAAGGAGAAACGCTCCACCTACCTGCCCCAGGTCTGGAAGCAGATCCCCGACAAGGCCAAGTTCCTCGCCAACCTCTGCCACAAGGGCGGCATCCCGCTCGACGCCTGGCAGGACCCGACCCAGAGCAGCATCGAGATCTACGAAGCCTTCACCTTCAGCGAAGACTCCCGCTGACCAGACCCCACCATGTTGATCGCGGGGCGCGCGCAGGTGGAACACCCGGAGAAGACGCGCTGGAGCCCGCCGCCTGCCTGTGCGTCGCACGCAGACAGGTCCTCGGCCCGATGCCGAACGGACGCAGGTACGGCGGAGGACCGCCGGCTCCGGATGGAACAGTGCAGAAACGGGCGTTCTGCCTGCGCCTGCCGGTGAGTTCCGGCTGAAAGGGCTGCCCGCCGCCCGACCGCCCCCGAAGGACCGGCCAGGTAACGCAATCCCTCAGCCGCGCGTACCCTCCCTCACTCACGCCCGGAACGAAGCATCGACCAGAGAAGCCACAACCCGAGAATGGCGGCGATCAGGAAGCCGCCAAGGCCGAGAATGGGCATCCCCTGCCACTTCGGCGGAATGCCCGACAACACCAGCAACGACGAACCGATGATCATCGCCGCCAACACGATCGAAGAAGCAATCCGGTTGCTGATGCGCTCGTGCGTGTGCAGCATCCCGTCCAGGCCCCGATGCTCGAACTCCACTTTCACCCGGCCTTCCCGAACCTGCCGGAAAATCCCCCGCAACTCCCCGGGAAGGTCCTGCAGCAGACCGGCACCTTCCGCACCCGTGCGCAGGGCCTCCCGCAACAACCTCATCGGGCTCAGACGACGCTGCTGCAGCCGTTTCACGTAGGGGCCCAGATGGTCAAGCACCCGGAACTCCGGGTCCAGGCGCCTTCCCATCTCGTCCATCGTTCCCAAAGTTTTCAGCACGAGGTAGATGTGTGGTCTCAGCGTGAGGCTGTGGCGGCGGCAGATGGTATAGAGTCTCTGCAGCATCCGGGGCATGTCGACGCGTCCGAGGGAGCGATAGAGGTGCTCGTCGATGAAGTCGCCCAGGTCCCGTTCGAGGGCATCCCGGTCGGGTTCCTTCTCCCAGGTTGTGAGCCCGAGGATGACGCGCACCGCGCGGCGCTCGTCCCGTTTCACGGCCAGCAGCAGCAGATCGGCGATGTTCTCCCGTTCCGAGAGGCTGATGCGCCCCATCATGCCGAAGTCCACGTAGCAGATGACGTTGCCCGGGAGAACGTACACGTTGCCCGGATGGGGATCGGCATGGAAGAACCCATGGTCGAAGAACTGCGCCATCAGCAGACCCGCCCCCCGCGCCGCCACCAGACGCAGGTCCGCCGCGGAACCGCGAAGCCGGTCGATTTCCGATGCCTTGATCCCGTGGATGTACTCCTGCGTCAGGACCCTCGTGCCCGACAACGCCTCGAAGACCCGAGGGACATACAGAGAATCCGTGCCCTCGAACTGGCGCCGGAAGCGCTCCACATTGGCGAACTCGACCGTGAAGTCCATCTCCCGCTCCAGCGTGCGCTGGAACTCCGCCACAATCAGCGTCGGCCGCAGAAACGACATCCGATCGCTGTGGGTCTCGAGGATCTCCGCCAGGTGCATCATGATCTCGAGGTCCACCGCCACCGTCCGACGAATCCCCGGACGCTGCACCTTGACGAAGACCTCCGTGCCATCGTGCAGAACCGCCCGGTGACCCTGGGAAATCGATGCCGACGCCGTCGGCGTCTCGCCAAACTCCGCAAAAAGCTCCGACGCCGGACGCCCCAACTCCTCCTGGATCGTCTCGAGGACCGCCTCCAAAGGGAAGGGTTCCACACGGTCCTGCAGGCGCGACAATTCCCGCGTGTACTCGAGCGGGACGAGATCCGGGCGAGTCGACAACACCTGGCCAAGCTTGACGAACGTCGGCCCCAGTTCCTCCAGTACCCGGCAGACCCGCTCCGGACGCGTCAGGTTCTCCCGCCGGGTACGTCGGTCCCGACGCGAAACGACGGCAAGGACGGCCTCCAGGTAACGGCGCACATGAAAGGTGTCGAGAAGGTCCCCAAACCCATAGGAGAAGAGAACCCCGGCAATCTGCTGGTAGCGATTCAGATGCCGATAGGTGCGCCCGATGACTGTCAGTCGGTCGATTGACTGCATGCCGGCCCGTTCCTCGCCCGACCCGCGACCACCTCCCTCCCAGCATACCGCGCCTCCCCCGGAGTGCAAGGCGGTCCCCGGCAGGGCAGGTAATGCCTTAGTCCAATCCGAGAACCGGCTCCCCTGGAGGGCGAAGCTCCGCGGAGCCGGCCCCCCTGGAGGGCGAAGCTCCTGCTGAGCCGCATCCCGAACCCCTCGCGAGTTTCACCGACCCATTGCCCAGCTCCGGAGATACGTCTTGACAGATGGCTCCTTTACGCAGTACAATACAACCAATGATCTCAGAATGATCTCCGTCGCCGGATGCGTGCCCGCGAAGCCCTGCCTGTCGTATCCGCGACGCGGGCAGGTTGTCCGTCCAGTCAGGCGCGGGGGTTCCGGGTCGATCGAGGACCATTCGCCCAGGTCGCGATGCCGTGCCACGCCCCCCCGGCGCACCAGCAAGGAATCCGCCATGAAATTCCTGATTGCCATCCTGCTCCTCGTCCTCGCGGTGATCCTCTTCGTCCTGTTCGGGCCCCAGAATGCCACGCAGACGGAGGTGAAACCGACCCGGGCCGCCGGCCAGCAAAGCGGGCAGACCGCCCAGACGACTCCACCGGCCTCGACCGGCGGCCGCGCTGCCGGGGAACTCTCCACGCCTGCCCAGTCTACGGGTATCGCGGCCGACGTCGGTGCCGTGATCAACTACGGTATCGGCGCAACCCAGCTCGAGGCCAAGAAGAGAATGCAGAGCAGACTCGACACCACCAACAAGGACCATCACAGGCAGCTGGACCAGGAACTCAAGCAGTGACCCCGGATTCGGGGACCTGCCTTGGATCGCCTGGGACCCGCTCGGCCTACGCCTGCCGCAGTCCCGTGGCCCCTCCCCAGGAACTCCTCTCCACAGCTCCATGCGCACATCTGCATGGCCCCTGCTCGGGGCAGGGTTGTTTCAAGATCCCAACGCCGCCGCCGGGCTTGTCCCGGTGGAGCGCCGATCGGAGGTCGGGGAGGGGGCGCGGCCGCGCTCCCTCA
>JAFGRS010000330.1 GCA_016935045.1 Lentisphaeria bacterium
TCCCGATTCTCGGAGACCTCTTGGAGGCGCTCAAGTTCAGGATCTTCCTTCTTGGGGGTTTGGGTGTGGAAGGAGGTTGGACCGACACGACGGGGGCATGCTGGCTGGGCGCGAACTCCTGGGACGTGACGGGGACCCTGGGGGTCGAGGGCCAGCTCCTGGTGGAGTGGGAGGCGTTGGATGCCGGAGTCGGCATCTATGCCGGAGGAACGGGATCGCCTGCGGTACAGGTCTGCCCGGAGTGGGCTTTCGAGGGGGTCGCGATTCGCGGATACATCGGGCTTTTCGCATACTGGAAACTCCTCCAGTACAGCGAGGAGGTGGGTTGGGAGACGACATTCGGCGATGGCGGGGGGAAGGCAATGACACTTCATCCATTCCCCGCAGCCAGCGGTGGCGGCTCCTGGGTACCGATCGGCACGGATCTTGTGCGATGGGGCGATGCGAACCGCATTCCGGTCGAGAACACAGGTCTGCCGAAGGCTGCGCCAACCGAGAAGGAGGCCGACGAAGAAACCGTGATCGAGAACGTGACCGAGGAAACAAGTCCGTCACTCCTTCTGGACGCTTCTGGGGAACTCATCCTGTTCTCCTTATACGACGTCGGGAAGCCCTGGTACGAGGCCACGGATATTGCCGCAGTCTCGCGGGGAACAGGCCAGGCAAGCTGGACGCTGAACCGGGTGACGGACGACGCACAAGCCGAATTCGACCCCTCTGTAGTCCAGCTCGACGGCACCACGAGCCTTGGAGCATGGACCCGCGTCGCCGGAGACATCTCGGCCGCAGAGGATCCGGACGACATCGCCCCGCACCTCGAGATCGTGGCAGCGCTTCTGGACCGGAGCACGGGGACTTGGGGCACGCCGCAACAGATCACGGACAACGCCGTGGAGGACCGAGCGCCACAGGCCGTGCACTTCGGCGCTCGGCAGGGAGTCCTCTGGATCCAGAAAGGTGGCGTTCCCGGCGTGGGTGACTGCCTGGTCTACGCGGGATGGAGCGGGACGGAATGGGATGTGCCGGTGGTGCTGTGGTCCGCCCAACAGGACATTCTCAGTCTTGCATTCGTGGCCGACGGCACGGGCGAAGCCCATGCGGTTCTCTCCGTCGATCCTGACGGCGACCCCGAGACTCCGGACGACCGTGAGCTGTACCACATCTGGACCGAGACCGGGGTGTGGCAGGCGGCCCAGCAACTGACCGGCGACGCTCTGGAAGATGCCCTGCCTACGCTGGTTGCCCCGAGCGGCACGCCCATGGTTGTGTGGCGGAGGGGCGGGCTGTTGCATTACTCGACGCTCTCAGTCTGGGAGCCGGTTTCTCTGTGGGAGGGAGAGACTGTGCCGACAGGCCCGGCAACCATCGCGGGAGCGACCCTTCCCGGGGGAGCCGCAGTTGCTTACACGATGCAAGGCGAGAACGGGATGGACATTGCCGCGGCCTTCTACGACGCGGCTCTCGACACCTGGTCGCTGCCCAGGGACCTGACGGATGACGAGCACGCCGAAGGTTCTCTTTCCGTGGCGGAGGACAACGGTGATATCGTCATTGCCTACCTCAAGACACAGACCGTGCGCGCGGACATGGAGGTGGAGATTGAGGGTGTGACCTATACCGTGCCTAACGTTCCCCAACCGGCGAGAACAGACCTCTGCATACTGCGTCACACACCGGGCATTGACCTGGGACTGCGCGAAGGGTCGTTGCGGATCGAGCCGCCGAACCCGTCTCCGGGCGGGAGCGCGACCGTACGGGTCATGGTCGAGAATCTGGGCGAGTCTCCCGTCGAGGGAGCTGCAGTAGCATTGTATGATGGTGATCCCGCGGAGGGAGGGACGCAGCTCGATACGGCCCAACTCGTGGAGGTGCTGAGTGGCGGCGGTGCCGCGGAGGTCTCCTTCCCCTGGGCAGTACCTGCCGACCCGAATTCCCACCGGCTTTTCGTGGTCTGTGACCCGGCGCTGGTGTTCGCGGACCGCGAACGCACGAACAACGTCGCCGCGGTTTGGACGGTACTGCCCGATCTGGCGATAGAGACATGCGATAGCGAAGCCGTCTCTGCAACGGCCACGGCCCTCACGGTTCGGGTACGGAACAGCGGAGTCATCCCGACTGGGGCCTTCACTGTGTCCTGGCACCTGGACTCGCCCACGGGAGAGGAGATCGGCCGGATGGATATCCCTGGGCTTGACGGGGTGGGACAGGCGTACGAAGGCACGGCGGTGTGGGACTACGCCAAGTCCGGCATCAAAGCCGGCTACGCAACGGCCTATGCAGTCGTGGATCCCGATGGCACGGTCATGGAGGCCGATGAGACCGATAACGTCAGTGCGCAAAGCGTGCAGGTGCTTCCCGACACAGGTGAGCATATTGTGGCGTTCGGCACCGACGGGACTCCGGGGGCAGCCCTGGAGGGAGTGCTCGTCCAGACGGTGAACGCGGGGGGCGATTGCACAGCCGTGACTGCCGTGCCGCCCGAGGGATGGCATTTTGTGCGCTGGCTCCTGGGCGAAGCGGAGTACTCCCTCGATAATCCCCTGACCGTGACCGATGTCACTACGGACATGGGATTGACCGCGACTTTCGCCATCAACCAGTACACGGTGACCTTCCAGCCGGGCAGTCACGGTACGCTCGCCGGAGGTACGCCCAACGTCACCGTGACGGTGGGCCACGGGGATGCTGCTCCGGCGGCGCCTGCCGTGACCCCGGACGCATGCTGGGACTTCGCGGGGTGGACACCGGCCCTGCCCGCCACGATCACGGGGGATGTGACGAGCACGGCGCAGTACCTGCAGCAGGCGTACACGGTGACCTTCCGGCCCGGCGACCACGGGACTCTCGCCGGGGGTACGCCGGACGTGGAGGTGACGGTGAACTGCGGGGATGCAGCCCCGGCGCCTCCCGCGGTGACGCCCGAGGTGGGCTGGCTGCACACGGGCTGGGATCCCGCGCTGGCCGGGCCGATCACGGAAGACGTTGCGGCCACGGCCCAATACACCCGCGTCACCTACACGCTGACGTACACCGCGGGACCGAACGGTGCAGTCACGGGCGCCTCTCCCCAGACGGTCGAGCATGGCTCGGACGGGACGGCGGTGACGGCCGTGCCCGATGGTTGCTACGGGTTCGTGCAGTGGAGCGA
>JAFGRS010000331.1 GCA_016935045.1 Lentisphaeria bacterium
CCCTGGAGGGCGACGCTCCGCGGAGCCGTTCCCCGCGTGCCGCCCGGGGACCGTGCGGCCTACCGTGGAGGGCGACGCTCCGCGGAGCCGAGGGTACCGCGAACCCTCCTCCTGCGGCTCGGGCATCGCGGGCTCCAGTGGGCGCCCATCCCCTGGAGGGCGACGCTCCGCGGAGCCGCACCCTACGGCAGCGGCTTCAGGCACGAGATCCTGCCGTCGGCAGTGGCGGCCACGAAGTCATCCTCGAAGGGGGTCCAGCCCACGACACGACTGCCCAGGTCGCTGCAGGCGAGGATATTGCCGCCGGCATCGAGGGTGAAGACGCGGCCATCGGCCGTGGCGGCAAGGATGCGGCATTCCCCGGCGACGGGCATGGTGGTGACGTGGGTCACGGCTGCGCCGAGGTCCCGTCTCCACAGGCTCTTGCCATCGCCGTCGCAGCAGTATAGGAAGTGGCTGAGGCCCGCGGCGAGGGCTTCGTCGTTGCCGTCCCGGTCCAGGTCGGCCGCATGCACGTCGACCACCTCATCCCCCGTGTTCAGGGCCAGGCGCCGGCTGCCGTTCTGGTCGAAGAGGTAGATGCCGCCGTCTCCACTGCCGCAGATCACGCCCCGCTTCCCGCCGCCATCCCAGTCTCCGGTCGTCAGGTCCCTGCAGATGGGGCCGAAGCCGGCTGCCCACTTGCGGGTGCCATCGGGCTTGAGCACGGTCATGGTATAGTAATGAGTGCCGCAGAGCACCTCGCAGCAACCGTCCCCATCGAGGTCCGCCACCGCCCCCGAACGGGCCGGGTGCACGGCTTCGTAATGCCACAGTTCCCTGCCGTCGGCCGCGAACGCGTAGAAACGCCAATTCTCGCCCCCGGCAACGATCTCCGGCCTGCCATCCCCATCCAGGTCCCCGGAGCGCACCAGGTTCACGTGGGGGGGGCGCCGGTAGTAAGGCAGTTCGCGCTGCCACAGCAGGCTGCCGTCGGCCCTTCGGACATCGACCCAGTGGTCCTGTCGCGCCAGCACGATCTCGTCCACGCCATCGGCGTCGAGGTCGCTTGCGATGGCATCGTTGAGCCGTGTGCCGACGGGGCATGTCCACAGCAGGTTCCCCTCCGGGTCCAGTGCCAGCAGATCGCCCTGGGCGGTCCCCACGACGAGGGAACGCTGCGTTCCCGGCTGGAGGCGGGCCCCGGCGACGGCCGTGATGCCGTATCTTGCCGTCTGCCCGGCGGGGGCATCCGTGGTACCCTCGACCGTGACCTCCCCGAGGTAGACGGCGGTGTCCGGACGGGGCTCGAGGACGAGGCGCACGGCCGTCGCCGTCACCCCCTCGGCCTCGATGCGGAAGCTCACCGGGGCGCCCCAATCCGGGTGTTCTCCCGGCTCTTCGATGGTCCCCAGCCGGCGGATGTCCTGCGCAAATCCGTCGCTGCTGACGCTGGCCTCGGCCCGTTGGAGCTGGTAGGCCGTCTTCCGGCTCGAAGTGGCCGCCCACCATTGCTCCCACGCGACGGCCCGGATCTCCGCCGGCGCCGTGAAGTGCACCGTGATGACAACGGTCGCGTTGGGCTCGAACATCACCGAGTCGGTGGTGGTTTTCCAGGTGCCGTCGAGAAGGGCGTCGGCGCGATTGGCGGCATCCGGGTTGAACACATTCGCGGCCGCGGGTCCGGGGTGCACCTCGACACGCGCGAAGTCCGCGATGGCGCCGCCGGCGCCGGGGTTGCCGGTGAGGACCAGGCGGGACGGCCGCAGGGCGGTACTCCAGCGCACCGGATGCGCCGCGGCCGCGGTCCCCGGATCGTCAGCAGGGGCAACCCCGCGCAGCGGGACCTCCGCCAGGCTGCGGCTCGGGTCGATCTCCCGCAGGTCCACGGACGCGGGTTGCGCGGAGGCATGCAGGGTTTCCCCTTCGGCTTCCGCGAAGGTGGCCCCCAGGAAAGAGACGCCGCCGCCATCGGCGACGATGACCCTGGCGTCGGTGCTGAGCATGCCATCGGCCGTGTCCAGGCTCAGAGGCCCCAGACCCAGAGCCAGGGGGCCCGTCGGCGTCCGCAGCAGGGCGCCCGCCGCGTCGCGCAGAACGTCGACCTTCCAGGGCCCCCGGGTACCGGCCTCGCTGCCTTGAATGACCGTGGCGAAGACATACCTCTCACCCTCCGCCAGCGCCCCGCCGGCGGTGGCCGTGAGGGATCGGACCACCGGCGGCGCGTAGGGATACCCCACCCAGTTGGCGCCCAGTTCCTCGTCGTCCACCATCGCCAGACGTGGCCCCGGCGCTACCTGGATCCAGAGTTCGGGGCCCTGCTGTGCCAGCTTCAGGCCGCGCGGGTCGAGGGTCGCTTCGCCCACGCCGTGCCAGAGAAGGCGGAATTGGTAGCTCCCCGCCTGCCGCGCTTCGAGGGTGTCCAGCACCACAAAGGCGTCGCGCTCCTTGAGCCAGACGATGGCGCGCTCCCAGTCCACGCCCGCGTAGTCGTCCACGCGGGTCCGGCTGTAGCCGAAGCGGGAGGACTCCCCGGCACTGATGAGCCGGGCGTAGGGCGGGATGGTCGTGGATTCCCCGTTCCGGATGACCAGCAGGGAGTTGTGGTATTTCAGCGGGGCCTTGAAGTAGTCGTTGTCGGCCAGCCAGATCCGGTCGAACAGGGTGATGCGCGGGATGCTGTTGCCGTCGAGGTGTTTGTGTCCCCCGTTGCTGAGCCCGTCCAGGAGCAGGTAGGGGGTCATGGGGTCGATGGAGCGGCGGAACGAGATCTTGTCGAAGCAGTGTTCAAGGTCCGGCCGCCCGTCGGCGGGAAAGGTCGCGTAGTAGGCCGGTTCCAGGGGCCAGACCCGGACTCCGTCGTAACGCGTGGGCACGGGCGCCGTCCCGAACTGGAAGAACTCGCCGGGCGCGGGCCGGGTCTTCTTGATTTCCCGTTTCCAGTTGGCGGCCCAGAGGGCTTCCCGGTTTCCCGTGGCGCAGGCCACGATGTCCAGGCAGATCATCTCGGAGTTCCAACACCTCCAGGTGCCGGTGTCCCCGTAGGGCACCTGGTAGCCCAGGTTGTCCATGGTGCCGATGCAGTAATCGACCAGCCGCCCCGCATTCCCGTTGGCAAAGACGGTGTGGTCCGGCCGGGCCATGGCATAGACCAGAAGGTGGCCGTTGGTCAGCCACTGGTAGCCGTTGCAGTCCTCGTAGGGCTTGGTGAAACCCGCCTGGCGGCGGAAAAGACCGTCCGCCAGCCGCAGCCACAGCTCCCCCTCCACCACGTCGCAGTGCTGCGTGAAGTAGAGGCCCGCAAAGAGCGCCCCCAGCCCCGGAAAGGTCTGGTGGTTGTGGGGCACATGCGGACTCGAAGCGGCGCCGGCGCACTTGGGGATCACGGCCTCCGCGAGCCAGCGCCCCATCCGCTTGCTGGTGGCCAGCCGGTCCGCGTCGGTCAGCCCCGGGTCCTCCTCGATGATGTCCCAGCCGGCCACCACGTCGCGGCTGGGGAAGTCGCTGTCGAACCCCCACGGGCCGCCGTACTTGCGCGGATCCGCCACGGCGCTGGCGGCGTACAGCTTCCAGAGCTCCACGAAGAGGCGTGCCTCGATGCCGTGGGCGGTGTACCGATACCGGTTGGCGACCGAGGAAAGCACCGAGGCGATGCTGCAGTGCTGCCCCCGATCGAGGGCACGTTGCCCTTCGGCAAGGCCCTTCTCCAGCCGGTCCGCAGCCGCCTCGTCAGCGGCCCAGGGGCAGACGGCAAGGAAATCCTCACCGTAGGCAGCCTGGAAGAGGCGCGGAAGGGCCAGGACGCCACCCTCGAAGGGCGCTTGACGCAAGGCCTCGATGAGGATGCCGGTGGCGCGAAGGGACCCGTCCCCGTCGACCGCCCCGACGACCACGACATTCCGCCCGAGGCCGAAGGGATCGAAAACGGTGTGGACCAGGGCCCCGCCACGGCCCGGGCAGACGCTGTCCACCGGGGTGAGGCGGCGCGCGTAGAGCACCGTCAGGGCCGGATTCGAGTCCAGGCAGCCGATCAGGATGGCGTTCTCCCCGGGCTGCCAGTCCGCCGCGGTCCCCGGACGGCGCGGAAGGTCCACCCCGGTGCGCTCGCGAACGGCAGCCGCGATCGCGACCGCCGCGGCTTCGCCATCGGGGGTGGCGGGGTGGAGGATCACGGCGGCGGCAGCCCCGTCCCGGACCAGGACGGTCCCGTCGACGAAGGGTCGGACGCCGGTGAGTTCCGCCAGGGTGCCGAGCTTGGGGCCCAGCCGCAGGTTGTCCAGAAGAACATCCACGTCGGCTTCGTCCTCCGATGTCCCGACGAGCACTTCGACGCGATCCACGGCGGTTGCGGCGCGGTCCCCGACCACCTTGGCTTCCCAACTCAACCCCTGTGGCGAGAGAGCCTGCTGGAAGTGGAATGTCGTCCAGTTCGGCGAGAGGAGGCCATTCCAGGAGGAAAAACTCCAGCACGGCTCCCTGTCGCCGCGGTTGTAGGCGCGAAGGTAAAAGGCCCGTGTACGGGGGGCTGTCGTGGTGCGTGCATCCAGCAGGAGGCATGCTTCGGACAGGTCGACGGGCCGGGGCAGGGGGATCATCACCCCGAAGTAGTGGTTGCCCTCGGCGGTCGCGGCACGGGCCCGGAGGTGCACGGCCCCGCGGCCGTCCGTGGTCTCGTCCGGCGCGACGGCCAGTGCCAATTCCGCCCGGGCCCCCGCACGCCCCCAGGTCAGAACGAGCCCCTCCGTCCCATCGAGGGGAAGCAGGGGCCGCGCCGGCGTTGCCCCGAGCCCAAACAGCAGCCCGGCAAGGGCAAGCGTACAGCGGGAAACCCCGCGAGCACGACTGCGCCCGTGCAGGCATGACCGCGCGGCGGAGTGGCTCTCAGTCG
>JAFGRS010000332.1 GCA_016935045.1 Lentisphaeria bacterium
GAGGTCATGCATCACGATCGTCCTTTCCCACAACCACCCGCATCGAGGGCGAAGCTCCTCGAAGCGCACGGCCGAGCTGCAGCGCAGACGTCCGCCGAGCCGATCTCCGGAGCCGTCCCGCCGCCCGGGGACCGTGCGGCCTACTCGATGGCGAAGCTCCCGCCGAGCCGGGACCCGTCCCGCCGCCCGGGGACCGTGCGGCCTACTTGAAGGCGAAGCTCCCGCCCAGCCGATCTCCGGGTCCGTCCCGGGTGGACGCATGGTCTCGCGGAAACGTCGTCCATACCGTACCCGTCGATGAGGCTGTATGGTATCATATCGCGCTTCCATCGCGGCGGATACCCGTCCCGGCGGAGAGCGGAAAGGAGGTTCCCGATGAACACCGTGCGGCACGTCCACAGAGTGAGGGTTGCGAAGGCAGGGTTGGCCGTGGCGCTGATCCTCGGCATGGCCGACGCGCTCCCGGCGGCGGAAGCGGCAGCCGGAGCGGAAACCCGTGAGGAACGGGATGCGCGCCTGGCGTGGTGGCGCGAGGCCAAGTTCGGGATGTTCATCCACTGGGGCGTCTACGCGGTGCCCGCGGGGACCTACCGTGACAAGCAGGTTGGCGGCATCGGCGAGTGGATCATGCTGCGCGCCAGGATCCCGGTGGCGGAGTACAAGGCCTTCGCCGGGCAGTTCAACCCGGTTCGCTACGACCCGGAGGCCTGGGCGGCGCTGGCCCGGGAGGCGGGCATGAAGTATGTGGTCATCACCTCGAAGCATCACGACGGGTTTGCGCTCTTCGACTCGGCCGTCACCGACTGGGACATGGTCGACGCCACCCCCTACGGCAAGGATGTGATCGCACCGCTGGCGGAGGCGGCCCGGCGCCACGGGCTGAAGTTCGGTCTCTACTACTCCCAGGCGCAGGACTGGACCCATCCCGGCGGGGCCAAATCGGGTCATAAGGACGGCGCAGGCTGGGACGACGCCCACAAGGGCCGCTTCGACGACTACCTCGCCGCCATCGCAGTCCCCCAGGCCCGCGAAATCCTCAGCCGTTATCAGCCGGACATCCTCTGGTGGGACACTCCCCACCTCATGACCAAGGAACGCGCGGAACTCTTCCTGCCGCTTCTCGACCTTCGCCCCGGGCTGATCACGAACAACCGCCTGGGCGGCGGCTACGGCGGAGACTCCGAGACCCCTGAGCAGCATATCCCGGCCACCGGCTACAAGGACCGCGACTGGGAAACCTGCATGACCATCAACGGGACCTGGGGATACAAGAGCTACGATCACAACTGGAAGAGCACGGAAACCCTGCTCCGCAACCTGGTCGACATCGTCTCCAAGGGCGGCAATTACCTGCTCAATGTCGGTCCCACCGCCGAGGGGGAGATCCCGCTCCCGTCCGTGGAACGGCTGCGGGAGGTCGGCGCCTGGATGAGAATCAACGGCGAGGCGATCTACGGCACCACCGCCAGCCCCTGCCGCAGACCCGCCTGGGGACGCATCACCGCCAAAGCCGCACCCCCCGGCACCACCCTCTACCTGCATGTATTCGATTGGCCGCAGGACGGGGCTCTCCTCGTTCCCCTGGCCAACCATGCGGTCAACTCCTTCCTGCTTGCCGACCGCTCCCGCACCTTCGCGGCCACCTCCGGCGACCGGGGCATCACCGTGCGGCTCACCGGCGACGCCCCCGACCCGATCTGCTCCGTGGTCGCACTGCGGATCACGGGGACTCCCGAAGCCCTCGTCTACCGCCTGCCACAGGCCGCCGACGGCTCGGTGGCGCTGCCCGTGGCGGAAGCCCAACTCCACGGCGGCCTGCGCGTCGAAGAGAAGGGCGGCAAACCCAACATCGGCTTCTGGACCGACGCCGGCGATTGGGCGGAGTGGCAGATGGACATCCAGACACCGGGTCGGTTCGACGTGGTCGCAGAGGTCGGCGGGCTCCGTCCCACCCGCTTCACCATCGAGGCGGGAGGCGGCAACGTCACGGCACAGACCGAGGCCACGGGGTCCTACGACAGCTTTCGGGCCGCCACCCTGGGACAGGTCGAGTTCCCCCAGGCCGGGCCCCATGCGCTGATCATCCGCCCGGAACGCGAGGGCTGGCAACCACTCAACCTGCGGGACCTCACCCTCCGTCCGGTCCGGAAACCCGAGCCGTGACGGTTGGAACATCCGATACCGACACTTCTTGCGTCGCGTCGGCAATGGAGAATCTCCCGGCCCAGTGCCAGCGGGTCATGCCGCCGGCCACCGTGACCGCGCACTCACGGGGGCCCCTGCCCGAACTTCGGTCTGACGCATACCAAGTCTCCCGCATTCCTGCTCTGCGTCAACGTACTACACTACCGTGCCCGAGGTCGAAGCCATTCTCTGACGCATAGCGGGATGCCCCCCCCCGCTATGCTTGACGTACAATAGGATGTTCGCGCGACGCTAGCGCGCCGCGAACCAGCTGCTGGAGCCTACACCGTTCGGCTGCCCCCTGCGTGGCCAGCCGCCCGGCGAGGCTCAGCGGCCCGCCCGTTCTGCCACCAATCGGAGCCACAACGTGAACGATTACCATATCATTGACACCAATGCTGACAACGTCGGCGGTTGCGGCCGGGCGCATGTCAGCTCCGTAGGTCCCTCTCCCCAGACCCGTACGAGGCGCAATGCGCTACCCTCGTAGAAGGCTGTTCCAA
>JAFGRS010000036.1 GCA_016935045.1 Lentisphaeria bacterium
CTGTTTCAAGATCCGGCGAATCGCTTCCCGCCGCCACTGCCCTTGCGGCAGTGGAGCGCCGATTCGGAGTGAGGGGGCGCGCCCGCGCCCCCTCACCGCCCTCCGATCGGCGCTCCACCGGGACAAGCCCGGCGGCGGCGTTGGGATCGTGAAACAGCCCTGCCGCGCAGTGGATCCTCTTTGCTTTCCGCGCCTCCGGGGTCACAGTGTTGCGGTTCCGGTCCGTGCGGGCCCGGGAAACACCCAGGACAGAGGATCATCATGGCAACGTCAACAGCGAAGCTCAAGGTCGGTCTGGTGGGATGCGGCGGCATATCCCGCGTCCATTTCAACGGTTGGGACCGGCTCTACCCGGAGTGCGAAGTGACCGCCATCTGCGACATCCTCCCCGCGGCCCTCGAACGCCGCGGCGGGGAGTTCGAGATCCCGCGCGAACAATGGTACCTGGACCACAGGGACATGCTCAGAAACGCCGACATCGACGCGGTCGACGTCTGCGTCCCCAATGGCGTCCATGCCGAGATTGCCATCAACGCACTCAAGGCCGGCAAACACGTCATCTGCGAAAAACCCCTCGCCCCGACACCGGCCGAGATCCGCCGCATGATCGCGGCCCGCGACAAGGCCGGCAAGATCCTCATGACCGCCCAGCACCAGCGCTTCGAACGCTCCAGCCAGAACCTCAAGGCCTATCTCGATACGGGGGCCCTGGGCGAGGTGTACTACTGCCGCGCCCACTTCCTGCGCCGACGCTTTCTCCCGGTGCGCCCCAGCTTCATCACCAAGGGCGAATCCGGCGGCGGACCCTGCATCGACATCGGCGTCCACATCCTCGATCTGGCCCTGCACTTCATGGGTTTTCCCGAGCCGGTCAGCGTCAGCGGCATCACCCCCTGCAAGTTGGGGAAACGCAAGGACATCCGGGGTTGGTGGGGGGAATGGGACCGGGAGCGCATGAGTGTCGAGGACTTCGCCGCCGGATTCGTGCGCTTCGCGGACGGCTCCGCCCTCTCCCTCGAATGCTCCTGGCTGCTCAACATCCGGGAACGCGAGTACCAGCGCATCGTCCTCTGCGGCACCGAAGCCGGCGCCGAGTGGCCTGCCCTGACCGTCCATGGAGAAACGGCCGGCTGCCTCACGGATTCCCAACTCGCCTTCCCCGACGACCGCGCCGATGGCCATCACACCGAACTGCTCGCCTTCGCCCGGGCCATCCTCAAGGGAGAGCCGTCACCGGTGCCCTCCGAGGACAGCCTCAAGGTGCTCCGCATCCTCGACGGACTCTACCGCAGCTTCGAGATGGGGAAGGAAGTCAAGGTCTGAGCCCGGGCGGGACTTTGGCGCACAGTGTGCCGGTTCGCGATGGAACACTCCAGGGATGGGCGCCTCGCGCGCGCGTGCCGGCGGGCCCCGGATCATGAAACGCATCGCCAAGACACGCATTCGCACCCCCTGGGCGGGCCGTACCCTGTTGGACATGCTCGGCACGCGGTTCCCGTACCACAGCCGGGCCGGCTGGGCGGACCTGGTCGAACGGGGAGACGTCCTCCTCAATGGCGTGCCGGCCCAGGTCGGAGACGTGCTGCGGCAGGATGACGAGGTCGAGTACCGCGTCCCCGATCTGCCCGAGCCGCCGGTGGATATGCACTTCCAGGTGTTGCTCGAAGACGATGCCCTCCTGCTGGTCGACAAGCCCGGGAACCTCCCCTGCCACCCGGCCGGACGCTTCTTCAACCACACCCTCTGGGCCCTCCTCCGGGCCCGGCTCCACCAGCCCACGCTGCACTTCGTCAGCCGCCTGGACAGGGAGACCTCCGGCATCGTGCTCGTGACCAGGACCCCCAACGCGGCAACCCACTGCCAACGGCAAGCACGCGGCGGACGCATGCGGAAGGAATACCTCGCCATCGTGGAAGGGACGTTCGATCACCCCTGCCACGCGCGGGGCTGGATCCTGCCCGAACCCGCAGGCGCGATCCGCAGGAAGCTATGCTTCGTCCCCGGAGAAGAAGCTCCGGCGCCGACAGCCGCGCGAGCGGAGACCTGGTTCGAACCCCTGCGCACGGCTCGGGACCTGACCCTGATCCGCGCACGGCTCGGGACAGGCAGAACACACCAGATCCGCTGCACCCTGGCAGCCCTGGGTACCCCCGTGGTCGGCGACAAACTCTACGGCCGTGACGCCGGACTCTACCTGCGCTACATCCACGCGACCCTCACCGCGGACGACCGCCGCACCCTCCGCCTCGACCGCCAGGCCCTGCACGCCTCCCGACTCGCCTTCGACCACCCCGCCACCGGACGCCGCATGGACGTCGCCTCTCCCCTGCCCGCACCCCTGACGAAACTCCTGGGCACCTGACCTGATCGATTCATAAACCACGACTGAACACCCCTGGGCGCAACGAGTTCGGGCACCGGAACTCACTGGCGCGCGTAAGGGGAACGCCCATTCCTACAGCGTTCCCGCCGGCGGCACTCGTCCTCCGCCGTACCTGCAGTGGTTCGGCACGCCGCCGAGGACTTGTCTCTGCCTGTCGCGTCCGCGACGCAGGCAGGTGCCACGCACAGGCAGGCGGCGGGCTCCCGCGTACTTCGGCGCTCCACGTGCGCGCGCCCTGCGATCCACAGGGTGAGACCCGGGGCACCGCAAACGACAGGTGGGATGCCTGGAGACGAGGCTTGTAGTACCGGCTTCCGCCGGAATTCCTCTACGGAGCCCGGCCCTCCGCGCCCCCTCTTCTCTCCCCAGTACGGGGCGCGGCCCTCCGCGCACCCTCTTCTCTCCCCAGTACGAGGCGCGGCCCTCCGCGCACCCTCCCGGAAGGGGATCGGCCGTCGAGGGCGCCAGCCGGTACCGGGGACGGGAGGGATCGGCCGTCGAGGGCGCCAGCCGGTACCGGGAACGGGAGGGATCGGCCGTCGAGGGCGCCAGCCGCTACGGGGGGGACTACGAACCTGGGACTGGCGTATGGCATGGCTCCGGAACGCCCAGTTCCAGGCTGCCTGATGACTCGTCCCGACAGAACCCGTAAACTTGCCTCCACTGTGTGGCAGCGGCGCCTATGAAGCGCCTAGGGTGTCAGGCCGGGGTCATAGAGGCGCGCTCCCTCCCGCAGCGCCTGACGGTTCGCCGCCTCGATGCGGGCCCGTTCCGCGTAGAAGGCCTCCCGTGCCGCGTCCACGGCGCACATGGCGATGCCGTCGGCCGCGCTGTCCCCGCGGGCGTTGGCGGCCAGGGCAGCCTGTCCTTCCCGGATGATCGTCAGGGCCTCCGCGAGGGGTTCTCCGCCCGCCTCTGCAAGTCCTGCCAGGCACGGACTGCGTTCGGGCCGGTCAAAGGTGATCTGGGGTCCGCGGTTGGCGTGGTGACTTGCGAGGCGGCCGAAGTCCACGCCCGTCAAGGCGGCCAGCCGTGCCAGCTTCGGGGGAGGCAGCGGACAGCGCCCGGTCAGGTTCCCGGGAAACGCGCTCGCATAGGTGGGATAGTAGGGGGCGTTGAGGTCGATCCAGGTGACCAGGCGCAGGAAGTCCTCCTCGGAAAGCCGCACCCCGTTGTGCCCGGATAGCAGCACCCGCACCACACGACTCGCCGAACTGCCCCACGAACGCGCCGGCTGAATCGCGGCGGGGCCGCCGCCAACGGCCGTGATCAGACGCCGCCGCCAGAGTTCGTTGTAACTGACGTTGAACGTCTCGCTCCGGTCCCCCGACAGCAGCACCTTCCCGGAACCCCTGCCGCCGAAGTCGTGACAGCGCACACAGTGGCGTTCGAGCACCGGCTGGACCTCGTCCAGGTAACTGAAGATCCTCGTCGACCCGAGCCAGCCCGACAGCTCGCCCGGCGGGGCGCGAAGGGCCTCCAGCATACCGGCCGTCCGCGGCGGCGGCGGGGCAGCCTGGCGCGGTTCGTGGCAGCCGACGCATCCCGTCACCTCCCCCGCGCGGACGATGGTGCCGCTGCGCATGGACTGGATCATCATCCCCTTGGCATCGAGGAGCTGGAAGTAGACGAACCGATCGGCGGGGACACGCACGCAGACCGAACCGTCGGCCGCTACGGGCACCGTCCCCAGAATGCGCTTGTTCTCGAAGCTGTGCCAGTTCATGGCGGGACGGTGGACCCCCTGACCACCCCAGGCAGGACCCGTCCAGAAACGCTTCTCCGGCGACTCCACCACCCGCAGAGAACACGCCTCTCCCCGCCGGACCCCCGCCATGTGCGTGCCCTCGTAGACATCCTGCACCACGAACACTCCCATGTCCCCCCCGGAATCCGCCCGCAGCGGCGCCTGCGGGGGACAGGGGCGAGGCGCCAACGGCATCGGGTCAAAACACCCCGGAGCCTCGGCGTGCAGCAGGACCTCGTTGCCGAACGAGTCCAGCAGGTAGATCCCCATGGTCTCCCCCTCACCCGTCTGGCGCGAGCAGAGAAACGTCACCCTCCCGCCGGCCGCCGTGTCTCCGCCCTGACCGGCGAGGGGGAAGGGATCCTCGTACTTCGGGTACACGGTTTTGAAGGTATCGAAGTTGCCCTTGTCCACCAACTCCATGGCCGCGGCAGGCCAGGTGCGCAGCGTGCCCGGCCTGCCGTCCACGGCCAGCCTCCGGTCGATGACCGCGATCGCGCCCCAGGGCCGGTCGTGACAGGAACCGAACGTGCACAGCACCTGCTGTGTCCCCGGGATCGCCCTGCCGTCGAGAACACCCCCCGGAGAAGCCGTGTTGTTGCCCCAGTAGATGGCGTGGTTGGTCCCGTCCGCGTGCACGGTCCACAGGCCCTGCGCGTCGCCGAAGTTCCGGTCGACGTACTCCCAGCGGTCGTACAGGATGCGGCCATCCGGCAGCAGCGACGCATGGCCCTCATGCAGGGTGCTGTGCCCGATCTCGTGGATGTTCGCACCATCCGCATCCATGCGGAACAGGTTCCCCATGATGTGGACGTTGCACATGCAGAACTTGGGCTCGCGGGTGGAGGTGAACACGATGCTCCCGTCCGGCAGATAGAGGGGATCGATGTCGCTCACGCCGGGAGCCGACGTCAGTTGCCGCAAACCGCTGCCGTCGGCCCGGATCTCGTACACATGGGTATCGTCCGCGACGGACCGCCGCAGGGAAAACAGCACCCGGTCGCCCGAAAAGTGAACCTCCGGATCGCGCGCCACACCGTCCGCGCCGGCATCCAGGAGAACCCGAACCCGCGCCACCCCATCGGCACCGAAGTCCAGCACCTTCAGCGCCCCTCCCCCGCGATAGCTGCCGGTATTGACCGTTCCCGTCTGGAACATCGTGGCGGTGTTGTGATGGTCGGGCCGGTACTGCTGCCGGACGGCAAAGAGGATCGGCAGGCCGCGCAACAGGGGACTGCACGTGAAGACCCGACGCTGCAGCGCGGCAAACGCTGCCGCAAGCTCCGCCGGGACCGGCTCCCCCGCCCCCGGCATCCGTTCCTCCAGCCCCGCCAGTGCCTGCAGATGATCCTGACCCTCACGCGCCCAGGCGGGGAAACGACGCACCAGGTCCTCGATGGCCGCACGCAGCGAAGACGGCGACCCCGAAGACGGCAGGACCGGCGGCGGCGCCGGCGCGGCAGCAGACATCGCCTCGAGGGCCGCAAGAATCGGCTTGCGGGAAGCGGCCAGGGACCGCGTCGCCTCCTCGTCCACCCGACCTTCCGCCTCGAAACCGTCAAAGGTCACGTGACCCCAGCCCCCCCGGTGCCCGTCCGCAAGGCGCAGAAACAGGGGCTTGCCCACGAACTCGGGAAGGTCCCATGCGACATCGACCATCTCCTGATGACGTCGCCCCTGGGCCCGCTTCACCTCCCCACCCGCGACCGTGCACAATGCCACGTAGGTGTTGGCGTGGTTGCCCCCCCCCACCAGGAAGGAGACACGCGGCGCCGAAAGCACGAAAACCGGGGATTCCGCCACGCCCGTGTAGCCGTCGTCAGGACGGGACTCCGGACTCTCCAGGGTACTCAGGAAAAAACGTCCGCGTTTCTTGTAGGCGCCGCCGTGATGATGGTATTCGGCACGGTCGCAACGGAAGCGGCCAAAGGCCCCCTCCACGATCCGCCACCCCTCCAGATCCGACTCGAAATCGAAGCGCAGCAGCGGAGCCGGCGCCGCACCCGCGACAACCCCAACGGCAAACCACGCAACGAATACGCAGACACCATGCCGCATCGCCGAACTCCGTGGCCCGGAACCGCTCGCCGGCCTCCGGTGCCGGTTCACACCGTAGCGCCCCGGACTGCCGGATCAAGGTCCACCCAGCCTTCCCGCCAGACTGCCCCCGGATTCCCAGCACGGCCGATCAATACGAGTGGGAAACGCACTCCGTCCGCCGCTTCCGAGGCCGGAAAACACCCCCCCGCCGCGACACC
>JAFGRS010000333.1 GCA_016935045.1 Lentisphaeria bacterium
CCTGGCGGCGTTGTTCGCTCGGGACGTACCACTGCGGGTATGCCCGCTGCGCTCACGCCTTGCCAGGAAGCGGGATCGCCTGCAGCAGAATGGGAAGGTATTCCCGCGCGGGCCCTAAGGACGTCGCCTTCGCGGTATGGGGCAACCGCGTTTCGCCCCGGAGCGCGAGCGTCATCGCCAGCCTGACGGGACGGTCGGGATTCGTATGAGACGGCTAGCCTGGACTATGCACGCGACAACCACGAATGGACACGAATTCACACGAATGAGAAGCAGTCGTGGGGCTTTGGACCGGGACGCAACGGGAGTTCCCCGTCTGCCGCCCCCGGTTCCGGAACTCGTTGCGCCCATTGGTGTTCATTCGTGTCCATTCGTGGTTCATGAATAGATCAGGCCAGTAAGCTGGAGAGACCGGGTGAAGCATCTGTGCTGCAAGTCCATCGGACCGCGGGTCGCCGCGGCCGGGATCCTGATTGCCCTCGGGACCGGCGCCGCGGAGCAGCCATCGCACCCCGACCGCAGAGCCTATCAGGCAGTGGAGCGCTTCGTGAGACCTTGTGATCGCAACGCCGACGGTCGGTATGGCGCCGGGGAACTCGCCCGGGCCCGTGAGGAGGCCCGAGCCCAACATGGTCCCCGGGGCGCCCGCGTCTTCGATGCCTGCATCCGGGCAGCCGACACGGATGGGGACGGGGACGTGACGGCGGAGGAATGGGCCGCTCTCGGAGAGCGCGTGGACGTGGACATGACCGGTGTTGCCTGCGAGACGCACTTCGTGCCCATGGGCGACGGCGTGAAACTCGCCACGGATGTGTGGCGGCCGGCGGAGGGCGGCCCCTTCCCCGTGATCCTGCGGCGTACTCCCTACGGGCGGGTGGCGAAGGATGTCCCCACCCAGGTTCGGCTCGGGTATGCCGTCGTGATCCAGGACATGCGCGGGCGCTTCGACTCGGAGGGCGAGAACCTGCCCTTCATCGGCTGTGGCTGGGCCGAGCACCGCGACGGCGCCGAGACCGTGGCCTGGCTTCGGGGCCGGCCCTGGTGCAACGGCAGGATCGCCACCCAGGGCGGGTCCGCCGGCGGCATCACCCAGAACCTGCTTGCGGGCGCGGTCCCCGAGGGCCTCGTCTGCCAGCACATCAGCGTCGCGGCAGCCAGTCTGTACCACCATGCCGCCTACGTCGGCGGCGCGCTGCGCCTGAGCCAGGTGGAACGCTGGCTGGGCGGCAACGAGTTCTCGCCGGAAGCCTTCCGGCTGTACCGGCAACACCCCTGCTACGACCGCTTCTGGGAGGACTTCGACTCCCTGCGGAAACATGCCCTCATGAACACCCCCGCCATGCACGTGGGGGGCTGGTTCGACACCTTCAGTCTGGGTACGGTCACCTCCTTCCGCGGCCGGCAGCACCAGGGCGGCGACGGCGCCCGGGGCAGGCAGGTCCTGGTCATGGGCCCCTGGGCCCACGGCGGCTACCGGGACGGCGGCAAGGTGGGGGAACTGACCTTCGCGAATGCACGGCCGCCCGCGGCCTATGCCGCCGACCGTTGGTTCGATCACCACCTGAAGGGCACCGCCAACGGGGTCGACCGGCTCAAGCCCGTAGCCTATTACGTCATGGGTGACGCGGAGGACCCGGCTTCCCCCGGCAGAGAGTGGCGCTTTGCCGACGACTGGCCTCCGCCCCACGCGGAATACACCCTCTACCTCCGCCAGAACGGCGCCCTCGATACGGAGGCGCCCCCACCGGCGGCCGCCGACGCCGGCATCACCTACGTCTTCGACCCGGCGCGGCCATGCCCCACGATGGGCGGCTGCAACCTCACCCTGCCCGCCGGCCCCATGGACCAGCGCGAGATCGAGGCGCGGGACGACGTGGCGGTCTTCACCACCCCGCCCCTCGCGGAACCCCTCGAATGCACCGGCATTCCCAGGGCGGTGCTGTTCTTCGCCAGCGACGCCGTGGACACGGACCTCTCCGTCAGGCTCTGCGACGTCTACCCCGACGGACGCAGCATGCTGGTGGCCGAGGGAATGCTCCGGGCACGCTTCCGCCACGGCCTCGACCGCGAGGTCCTGCTGCAACCCGGGACCATCCAGCCCGTCACGGTCGAACTCTGGCCCACCAGCGTCGTCGTCCACCGGGGACACCGCATCCGGGTTGCGGTGACCTCCTCGAACCACCCCCGCTTCGACCTCAACCCCGGCACCGGGATGCCCTACCGGGAAGACGGACCCGTGCGCGTCCAGACCAACACCATCCGCCTGTCGGCTCAGCACCCGTCGCACCTGGTCCTGCCCCGGCCGGAAACGGCGCCGGATTGAGGCCCTCCAAGCCTCACCATGGGGATCGCAGGGCCCCCCCCCGGGCGTTTCAGCGGTGTTCGAGGTCGAGGATGCGCAGGGATCCCGCCGGCACGGTGACCTCGATCCGGCCCGCGGCCACGGCAAGGTCCTCCCCGCTGAGGATGTCCCGGCAGGCGGTCCCGTCGAGGTGCTGCAGGAGCACCGTCGCGCGGCGCTCGGCGGGGTCCACGTAGCCGGGGTCGACCAGGGTGATGCGCACGTGTCCCGGGTCGAGGCGGGAAACGACCCAGTGCACCTCGCCGGTCACCCGCACCGGAAGCTCCGCCGCCGCGTGCTCCAGCAGGGCCCGGACATGGGGCGCGTATTCGGCGGGTCCGTGCCGGCCCCCCTCCGCGTCGAAGAACGCCTCTCCGTCGGTCAGGACCATCCTCCGGAAGCGCTCGGACGCCGGCCCGTCCGCCGGCACGATCGCGATCATGCCGTAGGGTGCCGTGGGCAGGTAGTTGGTCATCCGTCGGGTGACGCCGAAGGCAATCCCCGAAAGGTCGTGTTCCAGGACCGGCGCGCCGCCCCAGTAGGTGTCCAGGCGGTCGAAGACCATGGGAGCATGGTCATCCCTCGGGAAACTCATGGCGTGCCCATTGGCGCCGTGTTCGAGGAACCGCGCCGAGGGCGGCGCTCTCATCCCCAGGCAGACGGAGGACACACTCAGCAGTTCCTCCCGGCGCGGGATATGGAGTACGCCCTTGTCGAGCATCTCGAAGAAGACGTCGAGCTGGCGCGGCAGGGCGCGGCCCGCGGGGCCCTGATGGACGCTCAGGAAGAAGGCATCCGCACCCAGTGCGGCACGCGAGACGAGGTGCCGCAGGTGGTGGGAAAGGACCTGTTGCGAGGACCATTCCCACATGCGGTCGAAACAGGCATTGTCGGTCACGGCACGGCAGGACCAGTGCTCGAACCGGCCGCTCAGCCAAAGCCCCAGACGACCCGCCAGGCTGAGTTCCTGGGTGCGGCAGTTCGTCTCTTCGAGGGAGGGCAGGAAGACATCGCCGAAGCCGCTTTCCAGCAGCGCCTCCCGCCAGAAGGGCAGATAACAGGTGCCGTTGTAGAAGATGTTCTTGTTGCGCAGGATGATCTGCGCCCGCCCGTGGGCCCGGCAGCTCGCCGCCAGCGGCACGAGGATGTCCCGCACCAGCGCCGCCATGCGTTCGTCGCGCTGCTCCAGTTCCGCGAAGACGAAACCGCGGCAGTGCCTCGGCGCCGCTTCGAGCACGGCCCGCATGGTCTCCAGGGGCATGTAGACCGCCACCCCGTGCCCCGACCAGATCACGAAATCCTCCGCCGCGCTCTCCCGTTCCCGCGCCAACGCCACGATCTCCTCGGCGCTGCGGTCGTACGCCTGCCGAAGGTCCCGCCGCCGGCACCAGAATGCCTCCGGGTCGTCCGGACGCTGGCTCAGCACGAGGTGCCGCACCGTGGCGAGCGACCGGAAGGTCCGTCCCGGCGGGAAGGTCTCCACCGCCATGGCCGGGCGTGGCGCGGGCTGGTAAGCGGGGGCCACGAAGGCCGCCACCTGTTGCCGCAGGCGCTCGAGGTTGGCCTCGACTTCGGCCAGGCGCCCCACGGCACGGATCCTCCCGAAAGCCTCGAACCACCCCGGCACCCCCAGGTCCAGGCCATAGACGCCGTCTCCCCCGGAGACGCTGCTGCCCAGGAAGAGCCTCCTTGTCACCGGGTCGAAGCTCAGGTTGGCAAAGGCGTATTTGGCGGTTGCGACTCGTCGGACGGTTCCATCGGGGGCGTGTTCGATCAGGAGGTTGCCGAAGAGGTCCAGCACGCAGCGGTCCTCCGCCGACTCCACCGGTTCGAGCAGGTTCATGCGGTAGGGGATACGGGGAACGGCCTTCGGGTCGGCCCGGCTGTAGCGTTCCCGGCCGCGGCCGTCAAAGGCGGTCACCCGTGCGCCGTCGCCCCAGCTGTGGCTCAGCAGGATGTCCTGTCCCTCGGTCCCGTCGGCGCCGAACAAGGCCATGCTGAAGAAGCGTCTGCCCGAGTTGTGGCTGTGCAGCCCGAGATCGGTCCGGGTCCAGAGGGGCGCCAGGTCCGGCAGCTCGAAGAGGTGCAGGGACAGCTTGCCGCTGAGTCCGCTCGACGCCGTTGCCACCGCCAGTTGCGCGCCGGGCGCCCCCGTGATCCGCCCCGCGCGCAGGTGCCGCACGCAATGGGGCAGGACCCGTTCCCGCAGCACCCGGCCATCGGCGCTGAGAACGGCCACCCCCTGGGCAACCCCCCCGGTCGCGATGCACACAGCGCCCTCTTCGGTTCGCGCCAGGCACACCTGGTACAGGGGCGCCGCCTGCGCGTAGGTCCACAGGGGTGTCCCATCCCCGTCGAAGGCGTAGAGCCTGCCGTCCGCGGCGGCCACCAGGCATTCGTCGAGGCCGTCGCCGTCCACGTCTCCCACCGCCAGATCGAAGGGGAATCCCCCGATCCGGGCCTGCCACAGGCGTTCCCCCGTGTCCTGTCGGCAGCAGAGCACGGCCCCGTCGTAGGCGGCGCAGAGGAGGACGCGTCCCGAGGCGGTGTCCACCGTGGCGGGACGGAGGTGGTAGACCGAATGCCCGCCCGTCGAGAACGCCCGGATCCCGGCCTCCGGAGCCTCTTCGCCCCGGCTGGCCCCGGCCGAGAACAGAACCGTCATTGCCAACAACCTCCCGCCGAATCTCGATGCCATGCCTGTCATGTCTGTCCTGCCCGCTCGCCGCGCAGAGGGGATGAGGCGCTCTGCCGCCGTTCCGCGGCCCCGGCCTCGCTGCTTTGCTCCTACGGGGCCTGCCGGCGGAGGACCACGGCAACATCCCGGGCCACCGGGGGCAGAGGCACCTCCACGGGCCCCGCCACGGCTTCGATGTCCCCGTGCATGCTGACCTCCCCCGCATAGGGGTCCCAACGCTCGATCCGCCAGCGACCCGAGGCCACGGGTACCGCCACGCGGGCATCCGAAACCGGCTCCGGCACGGCCCCGACGGCACGGTGGGCCCAGTCGTTCAGACGGTGGTGCACCCACAGAAAAACGGTGCGCGGGGAGCGCAGTCCACAGGCATCCAGGACGGGATACACCGACGCGTCGCGATAGGCCGTGAGGACGATGCGGTCAAAACGCACCCAGTCCGACCCCGCGTTGCGCAACACAACCCGATGCGAACCTGCCGCCAGCGGCACGGCCACATCCCGGTTTACGCCCTGACGCTCGGTATCCAGGGTCTCGTCCCGCAGCACCGTCCGGCCGTCCACGTCGATCTCGAGAATGCCATGGGCTGCCTCCGTGACGTGGACCAAAAACTGCCCCGGGGCAGGACATTCCACTTCGAGGACGGGGGTGGTGCGCCAGGATTCCCGGGCGCTGCCGAAGAGCACGGGGCTGAATGCCTCGATGTCGGGCACGGTGCCGTCGGGGAGGACGCGGAAATGGTCCCTGGGGGCCCTGCTCCCCCAGCCCGGGCCCTGGGGTTTCAGGACGACGGGTTGGTAGGTCTTCGGTCCCGGCGGCATCTGGACGCGGACCTCTGCGGGAGGAATCGGGGCCAAGCCTTCCTCGGCCCAGGGCATGGTCTCTGCGAAACGGGAAAAGGCCGTGTAGTGACCGAAAAGTCCCCGCGGCTCGATGCGCTCGCGCCACCACCAGGGAAGGGTCGTACCCGCCGCGCCGCACGCCGCCGCCGCCCAGAGACAGTTGTGGAAGTCGATCCCGTCGGGGTCTTCCCTGCCGTCCCGGCCCGGAGAGGGGCCGCCTCCCTCCCCGATGATGTGGGGTTTCGGGCTCAGGGCCAGCATCCGCGCCGTGCGCCGCAGGATCGTCGCCGCCCCCGCGTAGTTGTGGATCTGGGTGAAGTGGATTCCGGGGATGGCCCAGGTCCGGGTGTTGATCTCCGGGTTGTTGCCCCAGTGACTGGTGCTGACGAGGTGCCGGTTCGGGTCGATCTCGGCCAGGTATGCCGCCATCTCACCGTGCCAGGCGACGATGGCGTCGTTCTCGCGTCCCAGTTCGTTCCACAGCTCCCAGGCCCAGATGGCCGGGCTGTGGCCGTAGCGCGCAGCGATGTAGCGCAGACGCTGCCGGTACAGAGCCCGGGCCCGCGAATCGGTCCAGAACTCGTTGCCGTTGCTCAGGAATCCCCCCGCGTTGACGGCGTTGTAGGGGTGTCCGCCCCAGCTGTCGTGGCGCTCCGGCTGCCCCAACTCGTTGCCGTTGCCGAGGCAGAGCATGAGGTAGAGACCATCCCGCTCCCAGGCCGCCAGGTGGTGGTCCGCGATCCAGGCAATCCGTTGATTGTAGACGCCCGCACCGCCGTACGAGCGCAGGAAGTGGCCCGGCCCTGCCCAGGCGACCTCCGGCTGAACACTCCAATCGAGCCAGGTCCAGTGACAGAACATCCACACCCGCAGGGCGTTGCCACCCGCCTCCGCGAGCAGGCGGGAGTGCCGGTAGACCGGCCAGTCGTTCTGCAGGTTCTGCCCCACCGGGAAGAAGGACGCGCCGTTGTCGAAGGCGAAGTACCGCGGATGCCGGCCGCTCACGCGGACGAAGCCGGGCCGGTCGGAGCCGACGACCGTGAAGTCCCCGGGGGCTGACTCGACCGTTCCCGGGCGGTCCCGGGCGGTCAGGCGGTACGTGTGTCGCCCGGTGACCAGCGGCGTATAGCGGACCTTCCAGCAGGGCTCACCGGCCGCATCGAGCAGGGGTGTTCGGGTTTCGTCGCTGCCCTCGCGCAGGGCGTAGGGCTGGTAGAAGAAGCCATCGACGGTCACGGCGTGGCCGTCGGGCGCGGTGAAGGCACAGCGCACCTCGATGTCGTCCGGGTCGAACGGGTTGTCGTAGGTCGCCCGCAGGTCGAGGGTGAGCTCGAACAGACCGAACCGCGGTACGGTCCCCGAGCCCGGCGTCACGCCGCGCAACGCCAGTGCCTGTCGTGCCTGAAGCTCGGGCAACTCCGCCATCTCCGCACTCCGCAGGGATCCGGGCAAAACCGCCAGCAGCCAGGCCCCCGCAAAGCCAATAGCCAAACGGCCCGGCCGCACACGGAACAGCCCCGGCAACACGCCCGGGGCCCCGCAGCCCATCGTGCCCGGTACCGTCGCGCACGGAATCCGCCGCCGAAACCTCATGCCTTCCTCCCTGTCGCCGAGCGACGGCAGACAGGTTCCCGGCCGCCACGGAGGCGCACCGAATACGGCGGCGACCTGTCTGCACCTGCCTGTCGCGTCCGCGACGCAGGCAGGTGTACCGCACAGGCAGGCCGCCGGCGCCATCCCGCCACATCGGCAATGGGTTCAGCCATTCTCCGCCGGATCAGGATGCCTGAACCTGTTCCTGCCCTCGCCACGGCGAGGCACGCGACCCCGGAACGTAGCCCGCCGAATCCCCGCGGGCCACCCGGGGATCCACGGGAAGGGCCGGGAACGCCGGCGGCCCCGCTGTGGGGTGGGTACCTCTGGACGGCAGGCGCGGACACGGACACGAACGGGGGGGGAAGGGAAGGAGAGAGGCCGGCGGGGAGCGGGAGTTGGCTGTCCCCGTCCCTTGCGTCCGGTCGTGTCCGTTCCCCTCCTCGCTTCCTTCTCCCGGCCCCACGCCGCCGGGCAATGCCTCAGCCGATTCCCCTGGAGGGCGAAGCTCCTGCTGAGCCGATTCCCCTGGAGGGCGAAGCTCCTGCTGAGCCGATTCCCCTGGAGGGCG
>JAFGRS010000037.1 GCA_016935045.1 Lentisphaeria bacterium
AAGTACCTGACGTCTCTGGCGTGAAATGGTCCATCGTCCATGGTCCATGGTCCATGGTCCCCAGTTGCGCGAAGCGCTAAGTACCGCACCTATGTGACGGCCGAGGACGGCCGGCCACCGGGTCCTCCGGGGCTACTCGATCCGGGAACACTTCGCGGCGATGTCGTACCGGAATGGGGGGATGGCCAGGGACATGCTGCCGGCGGCGGAGATGCCCTCGACGGTCCCGGTGGGCACACCGCGCCAGGAATCCCACCACTCGATCGAGTACCTCCCGTCGCCGAGCCCGGAGAGTGTCGCCTTCGTGGCCGGCACGGGATCGATCGACTGGCCGGCCCGCAGGGTGTAGGCCATGCTGGTGCGGTTGCGCACCCAGAACCAGGCCCGGTCCCCCGTCCGCAGACCCGTGACCACCACGGGAGGCGGAGAGAAATAGCGGCTCAGGCTGTAGCCCACCTCCAACCGGTCTTTGCCAAAGGCTTCGAGCCGAATCTCGTGCCTGCCGGCAGGCACGGGGACCTCGATGGTCTCCCCGTAGACGGTGCGCCAGTTGCCGTATTGCGGGACGTGTTCGGACGCCTTCCCCAAGCCTTCGCCGGCGGGGAACGCGCGTTCGACCACCGGCGCGCCGTCGAGTTCGACGACCAGCCGGTTGGCGCCATCGCCGACGGACATCTCCACCTCTACCCGGAAGGTGGCCGCTTCACGGCACTGCAGCACGAACGTGGGCGTGGTCTTGCGCTCGGCTCCCGCGTGGAGGTGGCCCTGAAGCTCCTCCTCGTTGCTGCACCTGCCGGTCAGCGGATCCACCTCGAAACGCTCCGCCCGGGCCTTGTCGAAAGGAGCCCTGCTGCCCGGATGCAGCCTGCCGTCCGTGAGTTGCGGCAGGACGCCCGGGTCCGCCAACGCGACGCCGTCAACCAGCAGGGGGCGCAGGCTCGGTTCGGTCCACGGTATGTCACGGCCGTACTCTGCGAGGGCCGTGTAGTGCCCGTAGAGCCCGAGCCTGTCCAGATACCCGGCCACAAACCAGAAGGCCCCGGGCCCCGACGCCCCGGCCATGACCGGCGCCCAGAGACCATTGTGGAGGTGCAGGCCCTCCGGATCGTAGGGGTACTGGCCCTGGGTCCCGTCACGATGAATGATGCCCTGTTCACCAAGGAAGAACGGCTTGCGCCAGCGTCCGATGCTCTGCCGCACCACATCCGCCAAGGCGACGGGCAGGTTCTCGCCCTGGTAGGAGTGGACCTGCACCACCTCCATTTCGGGCAGTTGCCAGAACGGGTCCTGGGCATCCAGACTCTTGCCCATCAAGGAATTGCTGACTGGATGCCGCCACGGATCGATGCCGCGCAGGTAGCGTCCCATGTCCCGGTGCCAGGCGACCTGAGCGTCGCTCAGCCTGGTGTCGGGCACGAGTTCGTTCCAGAACTCCCAGCACATGAGGTTTGGGCTGTAGCCCCAGCGGGCCACGCAGTAGCGCAGGCGCCGGCGCACGAGTTCGGCCATCGCCGGGTCGGTCCAGAACTCCGCCACCTCCCCGCACGGTCCCCCGTTCTCCTCGAGACAGAAGGCATAGCGCCTGCGCCAGGCACGCGCCCCGCCCGCCTGGGCCACGGCCCCATTGACCATGCCGTTGGCGTTGTACAGACAGTGCATGATGTACAGGCCGCGGCGTGCGGCCAGGTCGTAGAGCTGGTCGATCTCCCAACACGCCCGCGGATGGTACCAACCCGGGCCGCGGTAGCCGCTCGCCTCGTCCGCCGTGTTCTCGATCTCGTACCACCATGAATCGGCGCGCAGCCGCACGAAGGTGCCCTTCGCGTCGGCCAGCCGGTTCATGTGGGTCTCGCTTTCCCCCAGGCGTGCCGGAGGCAGCGCCTGACCCAGCTTCGCCCACGAGAACACGTTGATGCCGATGGGCATGTACGGCGTCCCGTCGTCGTACTCGAACGCAAAGGGATTGGCCCGGGAGACCCGGATGAACCCCTTGTAGTCTGCCGCCGTGCACCGGAAGGAGCCCTCAGGCGAGAGCGTCTCGCCGCCCCGGGTGCGAACGCGGATCCGGAAGTGGTGTTCGCCTGCCCGGGTCGGCGTGAAGCGGACCTTCCAGCAGGCGGCCCCCTCCCGGCCGACCGTCCCGTCGGCCTCCCGTTCATAAGGAGTGTAGTGGAAGGCGGGGATTTCGGCCGTATCCCCGGAGGGCAGGCGGAAGACGCAGGTGATGTCAATCTCTCCTGGGTCGTACGGGTTGGCAAACTCACCCTCCACGGGAAAGCTCAGTTCCAGCCTGCCGCCCTGGGGTACGACAGCGGCACTGGCCTCGATGGCGCCGATGCGAACCGGGGACGGCAACTCGGATCGGGGTGCAGTCATGGCAGCAACCCTCGACAGAAGGATGCATCCGGCACCCAGAAGTGCTCTCACCCGCCGCGCGGTCCCGTAAAAACATCTAAAAGAAAGCTTATGGAACATAGCATGATCCTTCCGTGCTCCCTCGCTTCACGCTCCCCCGCCGCAGGCCGCGAAGCGCTTCGCATCCAGGTCGCAGGCCGCGACGATGCGTCCGCGCCGGAGTTCCCGGTAGGCCCGAGCGCGTGCCCGGGCGCGGGGTCCGCAGCCGAGAAAAGCGCATGCATGAGGGAACCCTTTCTCTCGCGTCCCTGGTGGCCCGTCGCCGATGGGCTGCCGACAAACGCTGGACACCGCACCGGTTCCCGCGCCGGACCGCCGTGAGGCCCCCTGGCGGCCGGCGTGCGCGGACGCGCGCAGGCGTCAAGGGCGGGTCCGCCCGCCTTCGCGGATGGTCTGGAGCAGTGCGGCCAGCTCCTGTACCCGTTCGGGATGGCGGTCAGCCAGGTTGGTGGTTTCCCCGGGATCCACGGCCAGGTCGAAGAGCTGGGGCTTGGGCCCACCGCCCCGTTCCGGGTTGGCACGGCGACCGCCCCCGGGCTCGATGTACTTCCACTGCCCCCGCCGCAGGGCGAGTCCCCCCGCATGCTCGACCACGTACTCCCGCCCCGTGGCGGATTCCCCCAGGAGGGCAAGCAGCACGTTCAGACTGTCGGGCCCGTCCGCCGCCGCCAGGGGCTGATCCGTCAGCGCCGCGAAGGACGCCAACAGGTCAACCTGGGTGACGATGGCATCCGTCTGCCCCGGCTTCACCCGTGCCGGCCACCGCACGAGAAAGGGCATCCGCGTGCCGCCCTCGAAGCGGCTGTACTTGCCGCCCCGCCATGGACCGGCCGGTCTGTGGTCTCCCAGCCGCTCCACCGCCCCGTCCTTGTAGCCGTCGTCCAGAACCGGTCCGTTGTCGCTGCTGAGCAGCACCAGAGTGTCCCGCGCCAGCCCCAATCGGTCCAGGGCATCGAGCAATTCGCCCACACACCAGTCAAACTGCACGATAACATCGCCGCGGGGTCCCATGTCGGTCTTGCCGACAAAGCGTGGGTGGGGTACGCGGGGGACATGGACATCGTGGGTGGCAAAGTACAGAAAGAAAGGCTGCTCGGACGCCTTCCGCGCCTCGATGAAGGCCACGGCCTTGGCGACGAAGCGGTCTGCCATGTCCTCGTCCACCCACAGGGCCGCGGTCCCCCCCTTCATATAGCCGATGCGCCCGATGCCGTTGACAACGGCCTGGTTGTGCCCGTGACTCCAGTCCAGCTTGAGCTGCTCGCGGTGCGTCACCCCCGTCGGCAACCCGGGAAAGGGCGTCCGGTAGCTGACCTGGATGGGATCGGCCGGGTCCAGCCCTGCGACACGGCGGTCCTCGACGTACACGCAGGGCACACGGTCCCCCGTTGCAGGCATCAGGAAGGCATACTCGAAGCCAATGTCCAGGGGCCCGGGGGTGATGTCCCCATTCCAGTCCAGCTCCGGCTGCCCCTGGCCCAGCCCAAGGTGCCACTTCCCCACCACCCCGGTGCGGTAGCCCGCCCGCCGCAGGAGCGCGGGAAGCGTGATGCGGCCCGGCTCGATGATCATCGCGGCGTTGCCGGCAAGCACACCGGTCCCCTGGCGCCGGAATGCATATTCCCCCGTGAGCATGGCGTAACGCGAAGGCGTACAGGTGGCGGCGGCCGAATACCCGCTCGTGAAACGCAAACCCTCCCGGGCAAGACGGTCTACGTTGGGAGTCGATACCCGGGTCGCACCGTAACAGCCCACGTCGCCGTAGCCGATGTCATCCCCGTAGATCAGAAGGATGTTCGGACGCCCGGGCGCCGCCGCGTGAACAGACGCCTGCAGCAGCAGCAACACCAGACCCACGAGCGGCAGACACCCGTGCACCACACCACGGCGGACGCGGCGGCAACCCGGTTGCTGCAGCATCATGTCTCATCCCTTTCCCTTGCATAGGGCAACCGCACGACGCGATCACCCGCGGAGCAACACCCGTACCGTCGACACGGCGCGCAGAGCCAACCGAACAGCGCGCCACGCGCCCACCGCCACAACACAACATGGCCCCCATGGCCACATCCGGCAAGCGGAACTGCCACCGACCCAGGACGGTTTGAGATCCGCCGCCCGGGTCCCCGCCGCCGCCACTGTCCTTGCGGCAGTGGGGCGACGATCCGAGAGAAAGGGGGAAGAGCGGCGGCAGCCCGCCCCCCCGTTTTCCGGACACCCCGACGACCGGAAAACACCCGCCCCGGAGTGTTCCCGCGGGAACGCGGGCGTTCCAGGCTCAGAACACCTTGCGCGGCGGAAGACAAGGGGAACCCAACGGGCGCCGCGAAGGTGGTCCCGCAAGCCGAGCGGGACCTGGCGCCACTCGGCCCTGCCTGTCGGCAGGCAGTCCGTGGCGCCGACCTGGGATCACCTTTCGTTTCCGGTTGCGCCGGCATTCTGAGCAGACATGTAAGGACGTCTGAGGCTGTTTCGAGACGTTGCGCATCATGCGCCGCACTGCATTTGGGGCTTGCTTTCGGCACCAAACCGGCGTACGCTCCTCTCCGTAGTGGTGAAGGCAGGGAAGGCATGGGGGAGGCATGGGGGAGGCATGGGGAATCGAGACCGGACAGGCAAAAGGGGATCGGCACGCGGCACGGGGTTGGTGTCGCTTGTGGCGGGGGAATTGGCATGACGGCAAACGATGTGAAGATCCGCACCGCGGTCATGATCGTGCTGCAGCGCGGCGGTGTGGTCGTGCGCGATCTTCATCTGTATGTATACCAAGGCTCCGTCGACATCACGGGGAGCTTCAGCATCGTTCACCACGGGGGTCGGGTCCCGCAGGCAAAGCAGACCGACGACACGGCCACGGCACTCCTCCAGATTGAGCGGCAAGTGAGCAGAATGCGCGAGGTCACGCACCTGAAGATGGAGTTCGACAACTGGGAGAAGCTGCCCTCGGGAGCATGGGTCAGACGCGTCGCCGAAGTGCGCCGACGCTGAAGGCCGTTTCTGCCTTGTCCGGTGTGTGTTCTGTCCCGTTTCCCCAGGCTCATTCCAGGCGGATATCATCGACGCAGAAGACCGCGCGGTCCGTATCCGCTCCAACCAGGCCGAACCAGTTGCAGGCGCGGAAGCCGGGGTTGCGCAGGGGCAGGTCCTCCCGGGTCACCAGCGGCCCCACCTCGCTGCTGACGAGCAGCATCCACGTATCCGTCGCCTCTGCTCCCTGGGCGAAGCGCACCTCCACCCGGAGCCATTCGCCCAACGGATAGGCGCCCACCTCCGTCCAGGCGTCGCCCTCGGCCGCAACGCGCACGGCCCCGTCCGGGCACAGCCGCAGGTGCGGCCCGGTCGCATAGCCTGCTCCCGCGTCCCGGGGCCAGTCACGGAACTCGATTGCGATGGTGGCGGGTCCCGTCGGGTCGTTGCGGACCATGCAGCTCAGGTGCAGGGATTGCGCGCGCGGCTCGAAGTGGACGTACCAGTGCGGTTTCCACGGCGTTGTGCCGGGCGCATCCTCGAAGCGCAGGCACTGCCGTCCGTTCGCGGCCAGTTCGTCGGTGACCAGGGCCCGTGCACCGTCCTCGTCGGGCACGGCCCCGGGAGGTTGTTCGCCAGCCTCGTATTCCTCGAAATCCTCGTGGATCGGCCAGGGATCCTCGGGTGGCGGAGCCGTCTCCACGGGCCGGTGCACGAGACCGAGAGGCAGACGCCGCCACGCATCCGCCCCGTGCAGCCCGGTCGCACTCAGATCGATGGGCCGGAACCCCACGGCCAGCGCCGGGGAGTCGGGCCGCAGGCGGAAATCCCCTTCGGCAGCAGCGACGAACCCCGGATCGGCCACGATCGAGTTCGTGTCCCGACCCGTCCCCTGCCAGGCCGTGAAGTCCCGCCCGTCAAAGTCGGGAATCCCCCCCTCGGTCCAGAAGCAGTTCCGATCGCTGCTGAAGTGACTTTCGGCCTTCCAGTTGCTGCCCCAGAGCATGCGGGGGTTGGCATTGGTGACGATGTTGCGTTCGAGGTGGGCGTGGTTGCCTTCGGGTTCGTGGTTGGCGTTGCGCATGAGCTGCCCCTCCTCCGAGCGGGCGAAGACGTTGTTGCGCACCGTATCTCCGTACGGGTGGGAGTGGCAGTGCAGGTGCAGGCCTCCGTCCCGCGTGGCGTACACCACGTTGTCCTCGACCAGGATCTCCGAACTGCCCGCGTCCAGGTAGATGCCCCAACCCCCGTATCCCTGGCGGCCCCGCTCGAAGCGGGTGACGTGATGGATCCGGTTGTGGTGCAGGACGGTCCCCGGGGACACACCCAGGGTGTAGATGCCGCCGATGTCGTTCAGCACGCCGTTGCCCAGATGGTGAATGTGGTTGTAGCCCACCTCGTTGTGGTGCGTGTACGCGGGTGCCCGTCCGGTCCAGCTCCACCCCAGATGGATGCCCATCCAGCTCAGATCGCAGATCTCGTTGTGGAGTATGCGGTTGTAACTGGCGCTGCCGCCCAGGAAGATACCGCAGCCGGCCCGGAAGATATGTCCCCCGTCGTGGATGAGGTTGTTCTCGACGGTATTGTGCGCGGTCAGGAAGCCGTCATCCGTGCGTCGCGGGGCACCCTCGGAGAGGTAGACGCCGCCGCCGCCCACGTCGTGCACATGGCAACGGCGCACCACGTTCCGGGAAGATGCCTCGCCCAGGCTGACGGCATGCTCTCCGAGGCGGGTGAACTCGCAGTCCTCGATCACCAGGTGCCGTACCGCGTTGCCGACGAAAGCCCCCTTCTGCGTGTGCGCCCCCTGGACGCTGTGAGCGTAGTCCCGCGACAGGTTTGCGTCCGTGTGCTGGAAGCTCAGTCCACGCAGGACGAGGTGTTCCACGTACTGCCCCAGGTCGGCATCCCCCTGGGCCCGCACGAGGGTCTGCACCAGGACGGGAGCGATGACCTCGGCCTGGGTCATGTCCTCGCCCGGCGCCGCCTGGTAGTAGAGCGTCCCTTGGGCCCGGTCGAGGCACCATTCTCCGGGCTCGTCCAGGTATTCGAGGGCGTTCTCGACGATGTAGCGCACACTCGGCCCCAGGAAGAACACGCCCGCAACGCGGGAGAACGTCAGACGCCGGCGCTCCCAGTCCGCCTCGGAGACGTAGTTGTAGGAGTTGACCCAGTTGTGCATCAGGCACACGACCCTCTCGTCCCCGACCTGCCAGGGCTGCAGGTCCCCTTGCCGGAAGGTCAGGCCGCGGCAGGGGTTCCCCGGGGTATTCGTCTGCGCCAGGCGCCGGCTGTAGAAGTACTGGCCGCCGTTGGGACTCCGCGCCCGGGGGCAGCGGCGGCCGTTCACGAACAACTGCGTCAGCGGCTCTTCGCGGTCCCGGACCCAGGGGACATCCGCGGCCCACACCGCACCATTCTGCCGGCGCCACCCGGTCACCCGTCGGCCGCCGCTGAGCACGGGCCGTTCCCCGGGGTAGGCAGCATAGGTCACGGGGGCATCCGCAGACCCGGAATCCTCGGGGGTGAACACCAGCGGCCGTTCGAGCACGTGCGTCCCGCCCCGCAGCAGGACCTCGACTGGACCGGGCAGGTCTCCGGCCGGCCCGCGCAGCGAGCGCACGGCGTCCCGGGCCCGGTCCAGAGTTCGGAAGGGCGCCTCGGCCGTCCCCGCGGCATCGTCGTCCCCCCCCGGATCCAGGTGGAATACGGCCACGGGAAGCGACCGGAAGGCAACGTCGGAGGCGTGGGCGCCGACCTGAACACCCGGAGCGTCCCGGTGCAGCGGGGCCCCGCGCAGGGCCACGTTCTCGAAGTGCACCCGTTCCACGGTGTGTTCGGGATCGGCCCCGGCGACCTGGACCGAGTAGGCTCCCGGCGCGCCCTCGACGGTCACGTTGCGGAAGGAGATGTCGCGGATCCGTCCGGGCACTTTGTTGTGCATGTACTGGTTGACGACCGGCAGGAGGCGGATCAGGGAGCGCTGTCCCTCCCCGTGGATGCGGACATCCTCGACCCGGACGTGTTCCAGGGCCATTTCCTCGCCCGGTTCGAAGAGGAAGGGGGTCATGGAGAAGTGGATGATATCGAGGTTGCGCAGGGTGATATCGCGCATGAACCGGGCCCGGCTCTCGTGGCCCAGGAGGAAGATCCTGGCCCGGTCGCACCAGAGGACCGAGTGTTCGACGGTGATGCGTTCGACGTTGCTGTTTTCGGCGCTGAAGTCGAGGCCCTTGAGGGCAATGCAGTCATCGTCGCTGCGGATAAAGCAGTCCGTGACGAGTACGTCCTGCGAGTTGCACGGGTTGATGCCGTCGTCGTTCTGCACCCGTGCATTGCAGAGTTTCACCCCGCGGATGGTCACGTGGCGGCTGTTGCGCGGCACGATGGTCCAGTGAGAGGAACCCCGCAGGGTGATGCCGCTCACCTCGACATTCCGGCTGTCGCGGATGGCAATGAGGTTGCCCACGGGCCCGGTGCGCCAGGCCCAGTCCGACCCGTCCAGGATCCCCCGCCCGAGGATGCGCACATTCTCCCCCTGCACCAACACCTCGGCCTTGACCACCGCCCCGCCCTCGAGGTAGAGGGTCTGGTCGCTGCCCAGGACGATCTTCCCGGGGTTGTGGATCCCGGGTCCGAAGCGGACGACCCCGGGGGCATCCTCTGTCGGCACGTCGGTTTCCATGGGGTTGGCAAAGAGTAGCAGGGGGCCCTTTCTGCCGTCGGGCTCGATGCTCAGCTTGGCGGGCCGATCGAGGGCCAGAACGAGGGTGTGATCGTCCACCACGGTGGCCACGACCCCCGCCGCGGCGGGCCGGATCACCACGTCCCGCAAGGACCGTTCGCGGGACGCAATGCGGACCTCGGCGGCGCCCTCCATGTCGAAGTTCGC
>JAFGRS010000334.1 GCA_016935045.1 Lentisphaeria bacterium
GATTCGGACGAGGCCCCTCCCCGTCCTCGGACAGTGGCAGCTCGATCCCCGCCACCACTGTCCTTGCGGCAGTGGGGCGCTGATTCGGGCGCTCCACCGGGACAAGCCCGACGGCGGCCTTGGGATCTTGAAACAGCCCTGCCCCCCGGGGAGCTGGACATCTGCCCGGTCCCAACCCGCCGCACGGCCGCACGGACCGGGCGCCTGTCCTTCCTACCGCACCACCGCCGCGCGGAACCCCACGGCCTCGACCGTCAGATTGCGGTCCAGGGGCGGCTCCCAGATATCGTTGGTGAAGGTGACTTCGACCGTGTGCGTCCCCGTACCCAGCGCATCCAGCCTGCCAACGGCGAACGTCTGCGACGACGTGGAAGCCACCTCGACTTCGCCCACGGCACGCCCGTCCACAACCACATTCGCCCGGCCGTAGACCCCCTGCACCTCGTTGGACCAGCCTCGCAGAACCACCTCGTACGAACCCGCCCGCACACACTCGAACGCGGCCCGGCAGACCCCCTGCGAACGGTACCTCAACTCGGTGCCCGTCTTCTCGAAGTGCCCGCTCGAACCCTCCAGCTCGAAGGCCGCCGCGGGAACCCACGACGGCTCGGGCACCGGCGGCGCGAAGGATGCCCCGAGACCTGCCAGCAGCGCCGATGCGTAGCGCCTGGCCTTGGTCTCGTTGCGCGGGTTCCGGTCCCAGCGCACGCAGTCGACGACGAGGCGGCCCCGGCCGCAGGGAAGCAGCGCGACCGCGGGAGGCAGGGTCAGCAGTTCCGCGGCCGCATGCTCCAGGGGTCGGTGGCCGATCTGGATGGCATCCAGGACCAGGTTGCGGTCCTCCCCGTCGGCCTGCAGATCGTTGGTGTATGCCAGGCGCAGTTCGCAGACTCCGGCAGGGAGTTCGACCATGCTGGGATAGGCCTTTTGCTCGCCCTGGGTCAGGCTGATCTGGGCCAGAGTCTCGTTGCCGTGACGTAACACGACCAGGGGGAAGACACCCGCTGCCGGGGTGCCGCCCGCGTGCACCACCACCGGGTACAAACCGGCCTCCGCGGCCGCGAAGGAGAAGGTCCCGGTCCCCACCGTGGCGAAGGTGACCCCGGTGCCGTCGGCGGTAACGCTCACGTACCGGCCTTCGAGAGCCATGCTCTCCGCCTCGATCCGGGTCGTGCCCCCGACCGACGCAACAGGCAGCAATGCCCGGTCGATCACGGCGGGGTCCGCCGCGAAGGGCCGTTTCCAGGACTCCCCCCCCGAGGCGCTGCCCGCAAACATCAGGTCCTCCCGACACAGCCCCGGAAAAACCTCCACGAGGCGGGGACGCACCGTGACCGGGCCGGCACTGGACTGAACCCGGAACCCCGACGCCCCCAGGGGCCCGGAGACGCGCGCAAACGTCCCCTCGTCGGGCGCATGCCAGTAGACGGTGGCGGACCCCGATGCCTCCAGGTAGGACCGTAACGAGGCGCTGGAAGCCGCAATCCCTTCTCCCCCGCCGTGCAGGATGACCAGCCCAGCATCCGCCAGGTCAGCCGGACCCGGGGGAACGGAAAGGAACTCGGCGTCGATCCGCAAACGCCCCAACGCGGCCCGGAAAGCCGCATCGGCCGACAGCACCACCGTTCTCGGCCGCGGAGGGCGTTCCACCGCCAGAACATCCAGGGCATTCTGCAGGATGCGGCGTGCCGCCGGCTCAGTGCTCATCTTGGTGCCCACCAGGGCCTGCACCAGGAGGGCCGAACCGGCGCCGGCGGGTACCTCGAGCAGGGGGGACTGGTCCAGGCAGCGCTCCCCCCCGCTGACCAGCAACGCCCGGATCCCTCCCGCCGTCGGGCGCCGGAACTCGCGCCGGCTGACGTAGTGGTCGCCGCGCCAGAACATCCCGTCGTCCGCTTCGAGCCCGTCGAACAGGGGGTGGTCCGCGGCCTGGAGGAAGGTGAGGGTCGAGGCATGGTCCAGCAGCGAAACCCCCAGGGGAATCCCGTCGTAGGTGGACTGCTCCAGGACCAGGGCCCTGCCACCCCGGCCCAGGAAACCGATCAGCGTCGACCCGTCCGACCTCTCCTCCCCGACCCGCGGAATCCCCCCCGAGGCGACCGCCGGCCGGAAGGCATCCGGAGCTACCACCAGCACCGTGCCATGAGGGTCCAGCCGCTCCAGATCCCCGAGGGAGGCCACCGCGACCAGGGACAAGCCGTCCGCTGCCGCACGCCGACTCCACTCCCCGGCCGGATCGTACGCCAACAGGCGAATGCCTGCCGGCGCCCGCAGAGAATGCCTGGGGTACACACGGACCGTCCTGCGGCCGCGGTGGACTGCCTCCCCGCCACGACGGAGTTCCCACCCCAGGACGAACTCCCTCGGTTCCTCGACGGCAGGCATCGCCACCGTGACCTCGACGGGCTGATAGTCCGCCGGCGACAGCCGCAGAGGCACCGTGCCGCTCGAGGCCGTGCCCTCCAGCGACCAGGCCAGCGCCACCTCCTGCTCGAACACGCTGTCGTTGAACACGTCGAACATGCGCCGGACCGCTTCCCCGGCGAAAAAGCGGCAATCCAGGTCGTGCAGATACGCCGCGAGCGGCTCGTATACCTCTGCCTGCGTGTCGTACAGCAGACGCGGCCCCACCGCACCCCCACTCCCGAAGGCGGTCCAGGGACAGGTCGCCGACACCCCGGAGCGCCGGTAGGCCAGCGTCTGGTGGCGCCAGGCCTCGGCCTGGGACCGGCGGTGGTACTCGGTGCGGTCCTCGTAGGCCTCGTCGCCGAAGAAGACGCTGCCGGGCGAGAAGTCCTGATACGGGACCCAGAGGTACTCCCCGACGTAGAGCGGCTTCCGCCGGTCCCACCGGAACCCCTTGCGCCGGCTGCCGAGAAGGCCTCCGTCGACGCCGGTCTCCACCTGCCGGTCCAGCCAGTCTGCGGTGTTCGGGTAGTCGTGGTTGGCCGGCATTTCGTGGGGATAGTGCAAGCCGATGACGTCCGCGACGCCGCCCGGATCGAGATCGGCCTCGTAGGTGATCAGGTGCGAGGGATCCAGCTCCCTGACCCTGCGCCCCAGCTCGGCAAGGCGCTCCTCCACGTCGTCGGCGTAACGCCCCGCCCCGCAGTGCAGAATCTCATTCTCGAGGCTCCACATCACCAGGGAGGCATGGTTGCGGTCCCGCCGCACCATGCCCGCCAGGTGCACCCACGTGTTGTCCCAGAAGCGCTCGTCGTTGTAGCCGTAGGAGCCGCTGCCGTCGCACCACAGCGCCCCTTCCTCGACGATCATCAGCCCCACCTCGTCGGCCTCTTCGAGCCACTGCTCCTGCCAGGGCTGGGTATGCAGCCGGAAGGCAACGTTGTTCCCCGCCTTGATGGCCTCCAGGTTGCGCCGTACTTCCTCGCGCGTCTGCGGACCGGACGAGGGCCAGGTGCTCGTCGCCAGAAGATGACGCTTGACCCCGTTCAGAAAGAAATCCGGCCCCTCGGCCCACAGCTCCCGGAAACCGAAACGCTCCTCGCGCACATCCAGGACCTCCC
>JAFGRS010000038.1 GCA_016935045.1 Lentisphaeria bacterium
CAGGGCTGTTTCAGGATCCCAACGCCGCCGCCGGGCTTGTCCCGGTGGAGCGCCGATCGGAGGGCGGGGAGGGGGCGCGGCCGCGCTCCCGCACCCCGAATCGGCGCTCCACTGCCGCAAGGGCAGTGGCGGCGGGAAGCGGTTCGCCGGATCTTGGAACAGCCCTGGATGGGGGGGCGTTCGGATTGCCGCGGCCCGGTTCCGGTCGTACGGTAGTAGCCTCGGCCGGGCCACTCGTTGCGTGACGGGCGCCGTACGACCCGGATGAGACTGTGAGGGACGGAGCATGAGCACGGCCCCTATCGGTGGGGATGGTCATTGCGGGGGCCTTCGGGGCCTTGTCGCCGGGTTGTGGCTGCCGGCGCTCGCGGGCCTGGCGGCGGCGGCGCCGCCGCCGGAGGGAAGCGGCGTACTGCTGCGAAACCCCGAGTTCGTGCACGCTGCCACGGCGACGCCTCCCATCCCACAGTGGCACTTCCGCGAGCGGACGGGGGGCACGGCCCTGGTCCTGCCGCCGGGCGGCCGTGGGGCGGTCCTGGTTTCCGCCGGCGACACCTCCCGGGGGGACCTGCTGTCGAGTGGCCTCTCGCTGCCGCCCTTCCGGAACCTGGAGGTGCGCGTCGAGTTCGAGGCGGTGTTTGGCTCGCCGGTGTTGTTCGTGGGGGTGCGCCCGAGCGAGGACCCGGTTCCGGTGGACCAGATGCCGCTGCCGGTCCCGGCTCCCGGGGAACGAGCCGGCGCTTCCGTCCGAATCCACACCGGCGCCTCCGAGGGGCCCTACTCCCTCCAGTTGTCGATCCTGGGGACGGGGGTCCTTCGCGTTCACCGCGTCGAGGCCGTGGCCGTCGGCCCGTACCGCCATCCCGAACGCCCCGCCTTCGTCCTCGACATCCAGGGCGACGAGCCGGCCCCCGACGGCGAATTGCGCTGGAAGGCGATCGGGAAACTGCGGACCGTATGGGGTTTTCCGGACCTCGTGGTGCGGCACTTCACCCAAATCACGGAGCAGGACCTGCTGGACACATGTCCGGGGTTGCTCCTTGTCTCCGGGATCTCGCCGGACATCACGTCGGCCGCCACCTATGCCCCCCGCCGGGAAGCGATCCGCCTGCTGACAAGGTATCCGGCGCCCCTCGTCGCCATCTGCGGCGGCCATCAGAACCTGGCCCGCATCCACGGCAGCCGGCTGCTGGAACTCCCCGAGAAGGTCGTGGGGCCGACACGACTGACGGTCGGCGGCCAGGACCCGCTCTTCGAGGGACTGACCCGCCTGCCGCTACTCGTTCTCGACCAGCGGCACCGCTTCTCCCTGGCACAGGCCCCCGCCGGCGCCACGGTCCTGGCCAGCTCGGAAAACGTCCCCTGTGAGATTCTCGCCTACGACGGCAGGCCGTGGTACTCCTTCCAGGGTCACCCCGAAACCGGCTGGCACGAAGCCTCTCCCGAAGCGACCGTGCTGTGGAGGAACCTGCTGCGGATCTTCGGGTTGGCGGAGTAGGTCCTCGAGGGGGTCAGCGCTCGGCGGCGGGAGCGTCCGCGGGGGCCCCATCCCTTCCGGCCACCACCACCACCCGCACGTCCAGGGGGCCGAGGGTCAGGAGGCGCGGTTCCGGTCCCGCGATCGAGGGCCAGTGCTCCACCTCGACGCGTTGGGCGTCACAGACGGCCGCGGGGCCCTGGCCAGGCAGGCCGCTCAGCTCGACTCGCTGCGGTTCGAGGGTCGTATTCACCACGAACGTCGCCACGGAACCGTCCGCCGCCTCGAAGCTGCCCGCCACCACGGCCGGCAGGGCCACCGTCACCCGGCTGACCCTGGGCCCGCCGGGACGCAGGGGTTCGCCCCGCGGGTCGTCACGGTAGTACCACAGCTCGACCGAGGCACAGGCCACCCGCGGCGGCCGGAAGGTGCGGCCCCGGAGCAGGTATTCGGGGAAGTGGGCGTAGGGGCGGCAGTAGGCGAAATAGGCCGGCGCCACCTCCCGCTGCCACTCGCTGGTCGGCTCCAACGGCACGTCGTTGAGGAAGGGTCCCGGGATCAGCCCCCGCACCAGGTTGTTGGCCAGGACGATCCGGCGTAGACCGGGGTGGGGACGGGTGCCCAGCTTCCCCTGTCCCTGCACGCATGCCGCCCCGATGGCCGTGACGTACTCGTGATAGAGATAGGAAAAGAGCCCCACGCCCCGGGCCCCCGCGGCGCCATGGTCCACCTCCCCGAACTGGCGGCTCCAGTAGGTCGCCATCCAGGGAATGGCCAACTCGCTGACGTTCTCCAGGAACAGCCCCAGTTCGGGCTGGTCGGGGGGCCGCCGGGCCAGGATCTCCTGGCAGACATCCCGGAAGCCGGTCCACATCCAGCGGCCGTACCCGGGCGGATGGCCATGACCCCCGTGGTAGCAGGGCGCCGACTGCCCCCCGCCGATCTCCTGGTCGAAACTGATCAGCGAAACCCCCAGTCCGCTGATCGCCAGGAACAGGTCCCGCAGCGTGGCCGACGCCTCGGCGCTGCCGTGGCACAGGGAGGCGGAAAGACCCCGCCAGTCGCCGAACTGCCCGGTCTGTTCGTGGTGGTCCACCAGGAATGGCGAACCGTCGGCCCGGTGGATCACCATCCCGCGCAGACGCTCGAACTGCTCCGAGTCGTCGAAGGCGGGGCCGTTGCCGGTCTGCTTGCGCTTGACCACCCACCAGTACCCCGAGGTCATGAAGGCGACCCGGTCGCCCTGGGCCCGCAGGGCCGCCGTGGCGCGGCGCCACGCCTCGTTCGAAGGCACCGCGGGGAGGTAGTTGATGCCCGCCCAGGTGCCCCGGTTCTCCCAGCCGTAGGGCACGAAGACAATGTGCGGCAGACCGGTGCGCTCCCGGTAGCTGGCGGTCAACTCGGGAAGACGTTCGAGGTTGGCTCCCACCAGGCGTTCCCGGCCTTCGGGGTTGTGCACCGAGCCGATGAGGATGCTGCTGCCCTCGGTCAGAAAGGAAGGGATGTCGGGACGTTGGTCGAGGGTCTTGGCGCACCACCACTGCCGGCAGGCCCACTCCTTGTAGAGGTCGGCGCCGTCGCGCCAGTCGCCCCGGTATGTCCCCAGAACGGTCTCGTAGGGAAGCTCCACCTCGGATGCGGGTTCCTCGGGTCGGAGGTGGCTCAGGGTCATCTCGACGGCCGTCCCCGCGGCGGTGCGCAGGTTCCAGCGTTTGCCGTGTCCCTCGGTGTCGTAGGCAGCCAGGTAGAGGCCCATCCTGCCGTTCGCGTAGGCGGTGAACTGGCAGAAGGCATGGCCCGGGTAGACGGCCGAGCGGGATTGGCTGCGTGTCCCCGGCTCGGGCAGGACGGCCCCATCCGCCCAGGGCAGGACCAGGGCCTCCGCCTCCGGGTCCGCGCCCAGGCTGGGAGGGAAGGCCAGCAGCGGCAGGTCGATGCGGGCGACGGCCCAGGCGCCGGCCTGCTCCACCCCGGCCCGGAAGCCGAAGAGCCCGTCCTCGCGCACGCGCACGTCCACTCTCACCCGCAGCGACGGCACCGACTCACAGCCGGAAAACGTGAGCCGCAGCCCGGCAGGACCGGACGGGGATATGGCGAACGCCGCGAAATCCTCCGCCGTCAGCTCCAGCGACTCACCCGCATAGGGCCGGGTGAGCCCCAGCCGGAACAGGGGATGAAAGACCTCCGGCGCCACGCCGTCGGACCGGCTTGCCCGGTCCAGAAGATGCGCGATCTCGCCGCGGGCCGCGTCGAAAACAAGCACGCTCCGTGCACTCGCCAGACCCGTGAACCCGGGCCCGCGCACGATCCCGGGCGCTGCCTCGAACAGCGACTCCGGCGCCGGCGGCCGCGGCCCCAGGCGGATGCCGAGACCGGCAAGGTCCGCGGCGCCAAGGGGCCGAAATCCTACGTCGTCGAAGAGAACCGTGGCGCTGGAGGCCACCCGGGGCGATGTCCATACCCCCAGGGCAAAACGGCCCGTCTCCTGCCCGGGACAGCGCCCCCTCATCTGCCAGCGCGGCTCCCGGCTCCCCTCCGGCCACACCTTGGCAAGCACGTGGTCGCCGTAACAGGCAAGCCGGGCCCAGGTCCACCCCCCGGGGAGCGGCGCCGGGAGCGCGGCCGCCCCCAGCGACACCGATGGCGCCTCCTGACCGAAATAACAGAACGCGCGGGCCTGCCCGCCCTGGACGACCAGCCCCCGGAAGTTGCCCGCCGCCAGGCGTCCGTACACATAGACCCCCGGGGATTCGCCCGTGGATTCGAGGACGCGGAACCGCACCGTGGCAACGAAATCCGCCGTCCTCTCGCTGCCATCGAGGACGAGTTGCGTGTGGTGCGGCCGGTCCGTGGCGATGCGGTAGGCGTGATTGTCCGCCCTGCCCGGTTCGGCCACCACCTGGCCGTAGCCCGCGGGTTCCGCCCAGCCCGCGACAGGGGTTTCGAAGTCCCAGACCCGCTCCGCCTCGGCGGCAGCCAACGCGGCGGCGGGAAGGATACAGGCCAGGATGCATTTCATGCTCGCAGCGCTCCTCTCTCTCGGCGATGTCTCGGTCCTGGACCCTTAACCTGGACTATGCACGCGGCAACCACGAATGGACACGAATTCACACGAATGAAAAGCAGTCGTAGGGCCTTGGACCGGGACGCAACGGGAGTTCCCCGTCTGCCGCCCCCGGTGTGCGGGTCCGAGACGCCCGGGTGCCAGACAAACAGCACGCGGCCCTGCCGTGAGCCGGCGCGCGGCGGGCGGAATCGTCTGGAGCGCCCGCGTCCCTGCGGGCACTCATCCGCGAACGTCTCGAAAATGCTACACATCTCATTGCGCTGCAAGGTCCATGGTCCATGGTCCATGGTCCCCAGTTGCGCCCAGCGCTACGTTCCGTTCCTGATCGTTCAGCGGCAGCGATACCGTGCCCTGGAAGGCGGCGAAGGCCTCCGGGTCGGCCTGGCTCCCGAGGGCCTTGGCAATCTTCCCCCAGGCGTCCTGGTCGGGGAAGAAGGCCTGGGTGATGCAGAAGCAGCGGCCGTCGTAGTCGCTGTCCAGGAACCAGGCCGCCACCTTGCCGGCCAGGTTCTCGCGCCGCGCCAGCGACGACATCACCTGCAACGAGTGCCCGAGGATCAGGCGGTTGGCCCAGTCCATGTCGTGCCGGTAGAACTGGACCGCCTGGTTGTAGTCCATCTGGTTGTAGGCGAAGCGGAAGCGTACCGCCGGCGCTTCAGCGGTCGGCTTGTACTGCATCTCCGTACCTCAGTCAGTTCGGCAGTCCTGTGGAGAACCTGCACAGGGAACGATAGTCGCACTCGCCGTAGGATGCCACGTCCGCCCCGCGCCACGGGCGCAATTCAGCTCCGTAGGTTCCTCTCCCCAGACCCGTACGAGGCGCAGTGCGCTACCCTCGTAGAAGGCTGTTCCAAGGGACGCACGGTGACGGGCCAGGTAGGTCGCGCGAGCCGAGCGCGACTGTCTTGCGGTAGGTCGCGCGAGCCGAGCGCGACGATCCCGGGGATTGC
>JAFGRS010000335.1 GCA_016935045.1 Lentisphaeria bacterium
CCATAGACAAATGGCAGTACTGAGAATCCTGTCAACAAAGAAGAACATGAGCGTAGCTTCTTTGGCTAGGGTGAAGCCTTCCGCTAAAGACGGTGTTTTGGTTTCCGTTTTACGAAAAGAGACTTCAATGCCGGGCGGGGCCGTGGCCTCGGCAGCCTGCCTGTCGCCGAGCGACGGCAGACGGGTCCCCGGCTGATCACTCGATGACGCGGAAAGCGGTGTTCCGGTAGTGCGCGGCCCCTTCCCCGTACAGCTCCCGGGCCCGTTCCGGACCCAGTGCACGGCCGTAGATGCGGATGTCGCCCACGAGCCCCCGGAAGGGCTTGTGGCTCGAGGGAATGGCGATGTCCGCTCCCGCGGCATGCAGGCCGTCCGTCATGGTTTCGGGGATGGGATGGCGGCTGTCCAGGGCGCCATTGAGGTACCAACGCACCTCTCGCGCCAGGCGGTCGACCTCGGCCACCAGGTGGATCCAGGCATCCGTGGCCAGTGGCACGGTCGTCTTCGCCCGCACGCTGCGGCCCGTGTCGCGCCCTTCGCCCAGCACCAGCTCCGCCTGGCCCTGGTCGAGTACGTTGATGACCCACCAGTTTTCCGGGAAGGCCTCCTTCCCCAGCAGCCGGACCCCGTGGCTGTCGGTCTTCACCCACAGCGCCAGGGTGAACGACTCGTTGCCGAAGCGCAGATGCGGCGCATCCGGAATCACGGCGGCGTTGGGGGCGCCATGGGTCACCAGACAGGTCCCGAACTCCCCCGCACCCCAGGATCCGGAAACCTGGGCATCATGCCCCCGCCCGCTCGCGTCCCGCGCCAGCAGCCCCACGCCTTCGTCGAAACGCCAACGACCGATCAGACCGGGCTCCGGAGCAAGCTGCACCGGCGGCAGCACTGAGCCCCACGCACCCGGGGAGAGAGGCTTCCCCGGGCGCCCGGAAGCCGCCGGCCACAGGCAGACCACACTGCCGTCCAACAGGGAGAGCACCAGATTCCCCCCCGCGGCAGCCAGACCGTCCCACACGGGCGGCCCGGGCAGGGACATCTGAGCCAGTACCTTGCCATCCTCGGGGGAAACCGCCAGCAGGGACGCATCGCCCCTGCCCTCGAAGGCGGCCTCCGAAACGGTACCCGTACCGCGCGGGCCGGCCGCGAACAAGGCATCCCGCGTCCGCACCATCGCCCACACCTGCAGCGGCACCCGCGTCCACCAGGCGAAGCGGACCGACTTCTGACCGCTCAGAGCCAGCTTGCGGTACTCCACCGCCGAGAGGTCCAGCGGGACGCCGTTCTCCTTGGCCGCCGCGAAGAGCGCCCACGTCCCCCCCGGCTCAACCCTCATCTTGTCGTAGTGGTTCTGCCCGAAACCGTAGAGTACGTCCGCGTCCTCCACCAGGATGCGGCCCGAGGGAAAGAGGGCCCGGCTCAGGCGCACGTCGTAGAATGCCCCCTGGTGTGGCGAGCTGTAGAGGGGGGCGTAGGTCCACAGCAACCGGGACGTGGTCTCAAAGCTCAGGTAGCCGTCGGGACCGTGGAGATGGGAGATTCGTTCCGCCTTCCCGTTGCCCTCGAAGTCGAGGACCTGGTGCCGCAGGAAGATCCTCTCTCCGTTGCTGGACAGAATGTCGTTCAGAAACCCGTCGACACCTTCTTCGTCCAGGCACTGGGAGCCGTCCGGCCCGCGGCTCGAAAGGACCTTGTGGAGCACCTCCCGCCCGCTGTGGAGTTCGAGGCCGTACAGGTGCAGACCGCCATCCAGGTAGGAGGACCTCCCGGCCACAAAGTATACCGTGTCGCCGACCACCAGGACACTGCCATGTACCGGCCACACGGACTCGATCCGGCCGCGCGACAGAATCAGCCGCTCGGCGGGGCAGGCAAGGAACCGCCATGCGAGAACACCGTCCGCAGCCCGCAACGCCTGCACGGAACCGTCACGGCAACCGCAGAGGACGAGCCCCCCATGGACGGTGGGCGGGCTGTCGACACCCGCATCCAGCGATGCCTGCCAGACGATCTCCCCCGTGGCCGCATCGAGGGCGTGGAGGCGATGGCCGTCCATGGATCCAAGAAAAACCCGGTTGTCCGCTACGACGGGACTGCTGAGCCGTCCTCCCAGCGGAGTCTGCCAGCCCAGCAGCAACTCCGTGTCCACCTTGGTCGGCGATCTGCCGGACCGCGCCGCGTCGTGACGGTAGGTGGGCCAGTCCTCCGGCCCCGCTGCACTCCCCGCCGTCGCCGTCTGGCCATAGGCCGGGCCGGGCCGCAGCCTCCGGTCCGACGGAATCTCCGCGGTCCGCCGCGACGACGCCGCGCTCAAGGCCAGGAAACCCGACAGCTTCGCCCGGATGTAGCAGGCGCAATCATGCGGGGGCAGATACAACAGCCCGTTCGCCGGCAGGACCCCGTAGAAACAACTCCCCCGGGCCCAGTGATGGGCCGTCAGGGCGCCCGTCTCCGTGTCCAGAAACTCGACCCCGGCCCGCCCCCCGATCACCGCCTTGCCCACGACCTTCATCTGGTGACACCGATGGTGCTGGAAGCGGAACCCGTATTTCCCCCTCACGCTCCTCCGAATCTCCCCCGTGAGAGGGTCGTAGGCGTTGACGTCCAGGTTGTCGTCCAGCGGCCGCCATAGGTTCATGCCCACGTCCGGCCCCCACAGGAGGCCGTCGAAACCGAACAGATCGACCGGCACCGAGTAGTTCGAGGGAGGATACTCGGCACGCCAAAGCTCCTTCCCGTCGGCGGCGGAAAAGACGTTCAGCTGCCGGCCCCCCGCAAAGGCGACCACGTCCCCGTACAGGACCATCGTCGGAGCAAACTGGGGCGCCAGCATGATCGTCGACCGCTCCGCCCCCGGGCTGTCGGGACTCGCCTGGTCCCGGTAGGCCACCTGCTGCCCGGTGGGAACCGACGTCCACCGCCGCACCCCGGTCCGGAGATCAAGGCTCTGCACCGTCCTGCCATCATGGTAGACCACCCGGGTCCCGTCGGCGGCCAGCGTCAGGGGCAGAACCATCCCCGCCTCCAGGTCCCACAGGGGCCTGCCCGTGCCTGGATCGACCGCCACCAAGCGCATGCTGCGATCCGCACCCCGCCAGAAATCCCGTGCGCCCCCGGCATGCACCAGGGCCACCAGAACACCCTCCGAAAAGAGAAACTCCTCGACGTTCGCCGTCCCCTCCAACACGCGAAGAGGAGTCCCCGTGGCCGCATCCAGGACGCTGACCGGGACGGAGTCCCCCAGGGGGGCGTACACCCTCTCTCCCACGGCCACCAGCCGGCGGTTGAGCTGGGCAGGTCCCACCTTCTTGCCGCCCCGCGCCCCACCCCAACCGGGGAGTTCATGCCGCCACAACTCGATGCCGTTGAAGGCGTCCCGCGCAACCAGCGACCAGACCCGCGCAGACGAAGAGAAGTGGGTGTCGTCGAGGATCGCAAAAAGACGGCCCCGCGCGCTTACCAGGCTGCTGGTCTTCACGCCGTGGTTCCAGCGGGGGGATGCCTCCCAGCGCAGGGAACGCGGAGGCCCCACCGACCTGTCCCGGCTCACAGCATTGCCGCTGGCGTCGTAGCGCGAATGCGTCCACTCGTCCATGTCCCCGGACCATGCCTTGCGCTGGAGCGTGAAGACCCCTCCCCGCAGGATCCCGGCCGCACCCAGGGGGGCCAGAACGCGGTCCACCTCCGTTGTGTCCGGCGGGGGCTCCTCGTTCAGAACCAGCAGGAGATTCACCATTCCATCCGCGTAGGGGAGAGCGGGACCCTCCCAGCCCATGGCGGACACCCGGCCGTACAGACCTGCCTCGCGGATCTCCTCACGCACCGCTTCCAGGATGCCGGACTCCCGCACCAGGCCGTGAAACCAGACATTGGGCTTCTCCGCGAGGGCCAGTGCCGTCGAGGCATCCCGCAACCCCACCTGGACCACCAGCCCGCCCTGAAAACCGCTCTCCGCCAGAAACTCCTCGACAGAACCCTGGAGCACCGGCCCCGGCGCCATGCCGCCCTGCGGCCAGGCTGCACCGCAGACCAGGCACGCAACCGCCGCCACCACAATCTGCCCACGCGCCCGACACCTGCCCCAGCCCCGCACCCTGCCCGACGGCGAACACACCCCCGGGAACCAACCCAACCCGGCCCGGCCACGCAGGCGGACCCGCAGCAACAATGGCACCAACGTCTGGAACGTCATCGGGCAGCTCCTTCGGTTGCCGTTCCCCGCAACACACCAGGAACCATAACGCCCTCCCGTCCGGAAAACACCCCGGTCCCGCCCCACCCCAGGGCTGTTTCAGGATCCGGCGAATCGCTTCCCGCCGCCGCTGCCCTTGCGGCAGTGGAGCGCCGCTTCGGGGTGAAGAAGCGCGGCCGCGTCCCCTCCCTGCCCTCCGATCGACGCTCCACCGGGACAAGCCCGCGGCGGCGTTGGGATCTTGAAACCGCCGTGGCCCCACCCGCAGGCAACCCGTTTTCCGGACATCGCGCGCTTGGCCTGGCCGGAAAACACCCTTCCCGAACCCGCCCTTCCCGACCCCGTTCTCCGAACACACGGGACACACATGGGGCACCACCCGTGGCCGGAAAACAGGCCCAACGCCACCCGCACACCCCGGTTCTCCGGACGCGGCGGACGGTGTAGGGGTAGGCGGCGCCGTGTCGTGCGCCGGAGACCTGGACTGGGCCCTCGTCCCGGGTGTCTGTGGACTGGGGTAAGGGCGGAAGGCAGAAACAGAGACACGGACTGGCGATGGAAATGCCTTCGCGGCGCGGGACTCCGCGCCGAGCGCAAGGCTCGCGGACGGGA
>JAFGRS010000336.1 GCA_016935045.1 Lentisphaeria bacterium
GTCCACCGGAACGCACCGGCACACGGACGGCAGAATGTCCACTCCCGCACCGTGCCGTCTGGGGCCGGCGGTCCGCCGCCGTACCCGCGTCCCTTCGGCATACCGCCGAGGACGGCGGGCCCCAGCACATCTCTTCCGGGCGTTCCGCTTGCGGGCACCCCGCGGTCCCCATGGTAAGCTCGGGTCCAGCGCAAGAATCGGGGAACTCCACCCGGGCAGCCCCGGCAGGCAGCGCAGGGCCCCGGCGCATGGCCTCACGCACACCCCCGGGCATCACGGCGCCTCCGTCAGTTCCTGCCCGAATGCCTTCCCCTGCAATCCCCGCAGGATGGCGCTGCCGTCTTCGAGGGGAGTCAGGGTCGTAATCAGCTTGATGCCCTTGGCAGCCGGATCCAGGCGGTCACCCTTGAGCGACAGGATGGCGTCCCGCCCGGGGGCGGACCCGCGGCCGTAGAGCAGCAGGGCGGCGCCATTGCACAGTTCGAGGGGGCCGTGGGCATCGATGCGTTTTCCCGCCGGTTCCAGTGCCAGCAGCAGATCGAAGGTCCCGTCCATTTCCGGAGGCAGAGCCAGGACACAGCTCGAGGCATTGCGGATGCGGCTGCCGAGGACCGTGGCTTTCCAGTCCGCCACTCCCTGCAGGCTGCGCAGGGTGGTGTGCAGCACCAGATCGAGGCGGGCGCCGAACGCGGTGCCGGGAGGTGCGAGGGCCTTGTTGCTCTTCAGGGCCAGGCGGACGAGCGGCATGTCGGAGGTGCCCCGGCAGCTGCCCGTGACGGTGAAGGGGATGATCACGTCCAGCGCGATGGGAAGGTCGAGGTGGAATTCCCCGACGCCGGTGATTTTTCCACGGGCGTCGTGGAGGAGGTCGAAGCGCAGGATGTGTCCGCTCAGGGTCCCCTCGTAGGGCCCGCTCACATCCCAGATGCCGAAGCCGTCGAGAGCCTGTTCGACTCCGACCGCAGCGCGGAAAACGCCCTCGGGCGCCACGGGCTGGGCGTCGCGGAATACGGCCGTGACGGCACGGTCGCCCAACATGACCAGGGTTGCGGTCGGGTCCGTGCCGGTGGCGTCCCCCTGCCAGTGGTCGAAGAAGAACCCCGGGGCCGGCGCCGCGGTGAGCTGCACGACGGTTCCCTCCTGGTAATGGCCCGCCTCCGGCAGCGGCACGGCGGTGATCGAACCCGCGCCCATGGGCAGGGCCGCCAGGGCGAGGCGGTAGCCGGCATCCTCGGCCACGACACCCCAGACCTGGATGTCGTCGAGGTTCCAACCCGAGAATGTCCAGCTCTCGTCCGTCGGCCCCATGCCCCAGCGCACCTGGACGCTGCCGCAGCCGTCGGCATGGGCGGCGAGGTCGATGGTTACGGGCGTCCAGGCATTGTCGGTGATCTGGGTGGGGTTCTCCCACACGGTGTGCCAGGTGAGGCCATCGCAGGAGATGTCCACCGTGGCGTGATCATACTCGGGGCTTTCGACGTTGAGCCACCTCTGGAAGCGCAGCTCCGTGTCGGTGAGGATCGAGCAATCGATGGGGCCGGTCACGAGATAACGGACCGTCATGTTGTTCGCATAGTCCCCCAGGAGATTGTAGCCGAAGACATTCTGTCCGGTGAAGGCGGCGGCGGGATCGGGATTGCCGTAGGCCCCGCCCTGACCGAGGGGGATGCCGAAGCTCCAGCCCTGCCCCCGGGTCCAGCCGGGATCCGTGTCGAGGGCCCAGCTGTAGACGAGTTCCGGTCCTCGCGGGGTGGCGGCGCAGACGGTCGTGTTGGCGTCGCGGTTGCCCAGTGCATCCTCGGCGCGCACGGCGTAGTAATAGGGGATGCCGTTGCTGACGGCGGCGTCCTCGAAGGTCTGCGCCTGGGTCGTCGCCAGGGGCATATCGTAGTCCAGGGCCGCCATGCTGCCGGCGCGGAACAGGTAGTAGGTCACGGGCAGGGAGGCGTCGGTTGCGGCTGCCCAGCTCAGCACGACGCGGTTGTCGCCCGGCCGCGCGCTCTGGAGGCCCGCGAAGACGGGGGGTTGGACGTCGATGGTGAAGGTATAGGGGATGGCGGGGGCTCCGTCGGGCAGCGCGACCGACTGGCTGCCCGCGGTCACGGTCAGGTAGTATGTGACGACGGTCCCGGCAGCCTGCCCCGGGATGGCGGCCTGGTAGCTGCCGCCGGGACCGGCGGCCATGGGCACGGCCGTATACGCCGCGGTCCCCGGGCGCCAGTAGAGCACGGCGGCCACGGCCTCCTCGGACTGAACCGCCACCGTGATGGGGTAGGGCCCTGCCGTGTCCGCGGTGTTGGTTTGCGGCGCATGCGCCACCTGGATGCCCACCCGGAACTCATGGAGCGCCGCGGGGGCGTTGGCGGGGGCCGTGATCCGGCGGCCCGGAACGTCCACCGCCTCGATGTAGTACTGCACCGTCGTGCCATAGGGCCGGCCAGGGATGGCGCCCGTGTAGGGCACCCCCTTGGTGGGAAGCATGTCCACCTCCGAGAAGGGCTCGCCGGGGTCGGTGCGCCAGCGGAGGGTCACCCGATCGATGGCGGCCTGGGAGGTGACGTTCGCCTGCACCACGTAGGGTCCGGTGCTGTCGCTGGTGTCCGCCAACGGCGTGTGGTCGATGGTCAACGGGGTCCCCATGAGCCGGACGGTGGGGTCTCCGAAGACATGGTAGATGGTGAAGTAGTATTCTCCGGAGGCGGGATACGAGGCCGCGATCCGCCTCAGGGCGTCGTCGAGGGCTTCGCCGACGGTCCCTCCTTCGTTGGCGGCCAGCCATTCGAACTCGTAGCGTTCGAGGTAGTCGTCCTCGGTCCAGTAGGTGCTCTCGCTGGCGCCGACGTAGGCCACGGCCCGGGCGGTGGTTTCCAGCCAGGCTTCGGCGAAGCAGTCCGCCAGCTCGAAACGTCCGGTGAGGCAGCAATGGCCGAAGACGATGGGTGCGTCGAGGTGGTTGATCAGTGCGGTCAGGCTCGAGGTGTCGTAGTCGTAGCGCAGCCAGCCGTTCTCGTAGCCATGGCCGGAGTAGAGGACCCCGTCGGTGCCCGCGTTGATGTGGGCATTCAGCTCGGCTTCGCTGCCGTTGTAGCGGTAGAAGAGTTCATTGTGGTAGATGGCCGGGTCGATGTACTGGCTGATGACGTAGTTGTGGGTGCCCTCCGCGATGTTGTTCTCCGCGGCGTTCGATCCGCCCGAGATCCAGGTCAGGTCCCGATGCCGCGGCTGGGTGGCAAAGGCCTCGAGTTTGGCCACGTATGCCTGCAGCTCGGCGTCCGAGTCGAGCGAGACGCGGCCGATGGAGACGTCCTTCCCGAGGTAGGTGTCGAAGGTCTCCCCCGGGTCGAGCAGGGCATAGGGAAGGTCGGAAGCGGCCGTCACGCCATCCGCGTAGTTGCTGAAGGTCGGCACGCTGTCCGTGTCCCCCAGGATGACGACGAAACGGGGGCTGGTGGCGGCGTAGGCGGCGCGCACCTGGTCCCGGACCGCGGTGGCGGGGGGGGAACCCGTCAGCCGGACTTCCGTGATCACGTATCCCTCGGCCTCCTTGACGGCGCGGTATTGGGCATAGGCGGCGTCGTGGAGGGCATGGTGTACCACCACCATCCCGGTTCCCCCGCCGGCCTTCTTTTCGAGGGCCGCGTCCAGCCGCACCGGGCTGCCCTCGGCGACCACGACGCCGGTGAAGGTCCGCGGCGTGTACCCCGGGGCCGCGATGGTCAGATCGTAGGTCCCGGGGCGCAGCAGGCGATAGTAATCCCCCAGGTCGGCATCGCTGTAGACGAGGGTGGCACGCCCGGCAACGCCGATGGCGGCGTAGAGGGGGGCGCCGGTCTCCTGGTCGGTAACCCTCCCCCGTACGCCCGCCTGAGCGCAGCGCAGATAGGCCAGGAGCGCGTCCCGGTTGTCGGCCCACAACTGCGGCAACTGGGAGGCCGCGGGACGGTCCTGTGCGGAGATTTCGAGTGTCAGCTCCATGCACCCGAGGTAGCGGTAACCCCAGTCCTGCAGGCCGCCGTCGACCGCATACCATGCCGCTCCGTTGGTGATGCCGTTGGCGAACTCGGTGCTGTTCCACATGGGAGGATTGGCGCTGGCGTAGGTCTCCGCGAGCCAGACGAATTCGTAGTGGTCGGGGGAGGGCGAATAGACGCTTCCCATGCCGTCGTTGTCGTAGGGGTAGTTGGCGACGAGGGCCCCGGCGTGCAGGACCGCGGAGAGGGTGAAGCTGTGGGCCGCGGACCATTCCATGATCGCCGTCGTCTCGGGCGGGCGGCCGGTCAGGTCCATGGCCGGACCGGCGAAAACCGTGCCGATGGACTGGGCGGAACCCTCGGGGAAACTCCGGTTCAGGTCGTACCCCGACGCATTGGCGCGCGTAGCCGCGACGAAACCGTCCGGGTTCATCACCGGCAACACCCAGATCTCGGTCTCGTCCACCAGGGCCCGGATCGCTCCATCCCCGGCGTAGCCGCTCAGCAGATGGTCGATCAGCCGCAGGCACAGCTCTGTCCCCGCCACCTCGTCGCCGTGGATCGTGCCCACGATGCGGACTTCGGGTTCCTCCTCCTCGATGTCCGGTGCATCCGTGATCTTCATGGCCCAGAGCGCACGGCCCTGAACGCTGGTCCCGACCTGTTCCTTCCGACACAGCTCCGGGTAGTCCGCGGCATACTGGTCCAGCAGCGCCGTGACCTCGGTGAAGCTGTGGTAGCCCGTCAGTTCCTTGCCGCTTGCCGTCTTCCTCGAGTCGTCGCCCGGGTACTGCTCGCCCAGGAGCGTGACGTCCCAACCCGCGGCCGTCAGGGCGGCCTCCTCCTCGAGGGACGCATAGACCACCGCCCCGCCCCGCAGCACCGTCTTGATGTCCAGCGCCAGCGCCTGCAGCGCTTCCAGGTCCCGGGCCCCACCGAGGGAGACACGGAGCACGCGGACGGGACCGGGACGCGGCCCCGCGGCCGCGGGCAGGGTCCCTCCCTCGGTCCACACCCGGATCGAAACCGCCTCCGCGTAGCGCAGCAGGCGTTGGGCCGGATCGTACTCGAACGCGCCCACGGACAGGCGCACGAAGCGTTGCCCACGCACCGTGTACACCTGCCTGGCGAGTTCCGGCTCGAAGACCGCCTTGCGGACCCCTGCGGCAGCATACCAGTCGCGGTCCACCGCAAACCGCCGGCCGGCCAGGGCACCCGGTTTCTTCACCACCGGCTCCTGAACCGGAACCACGTGGAAGGGCACCCGCACCTCCCGCACCGCCGATACCTCGACCTCTACCCGCACTTCACCCGAAGGGGCAACGGGCACATCCTCGATCAGCAGCGGAAGATCGGGCCGCCCAACCACCGCAGAGTGACCCGTCCCCTTGAGCAGGACCTCCGTCCACATGCCCCCCGACGCACCCTCGTCCGCAACCCCGAAGACCGGCCGGGGCA
>JAFGRS010000337.1 GCA_016935045.1 Lentisphaeria bacterium
CTCTCGCAGAACCTGAGCTTTGTCGAAGGTCGACCGGCGATTCCCTGCCCAATGGGGGAGGCGGTCTCCCCGCCCGCAGCGCCTGCGGCACAGACAATGCGTGCAGGCGACCCGCGAATTCGGGTACCACCACGTCAACCGTGTTGCGGCTACAGCACGAACTGCGGGATCCGGAGCGTTTCGCCGTCCTTCATCGCCGAGGTATGGGCGTAGATGCCCGAGACGGTGGTATTCAGCCCGCAGGCCACGTCGACGCGCGGCGGCCGCTTGAGGAGGATGGCCGTGATGAAGTCGTCGGTGAGGTATCCGTGCGAGCCGCCATGGCCTCCCGCCGGGACTCCCGGCGGCAGCGGGGGTTTGGCCTGCGGGATCTTGGCGACGTCGACGAGTCCCTGGTAGCGCTCTTCGTAGCTTCCCTTCTGGCCGTAGACACGGCCCTTTTCGCCGTGTGCGCCGGGGATGTCCGCGCTCTTGATCATTCGCGCCATGCCGCCTTCGCTGGTGCTGAACAGCGCGACTTCCGTGCCGAAGGGATTCCCATAGGCGTTGTTCTCCGGCTGCCGCAGCGGGTCGATGCTGCGCATGCCGAGGCAGCTCACGGTGGGGAACCAGCCCCCGCTCACGCAGGTATAGAAGGCATTGCCGTGGGTCGGATACCACTGTGGCGGCAGGCCGATGCGCCACCCCTTGTAGGAGTCGATCGGCTTGTTCGGCGGGGAGTAATGGTGGTATTCCCCCTCGGCGTAGATGAGTTTGCCGAAGCCTCCTGCCTTGTAGATCTGCCACATGGCATAGCACGACTCCCGGTAGGCGGAGGTCTCGAACATCGCATACGTCAGCCCCGTGGCCTTGACCGCTGCCAGCAGTTCGTCGGCAAGCTCCAGCTGGCTGTCGCCGAAGATGGCCGGAACCGCCGAGGCCACGTGCAGACCGCGCTTCAGGCCCGCGATGCAGAGCGCCGCGTGACTTGGCGCATCCGTGGCGACGTACACGGCCTCGATGTCCCGGTCCTTCTCGAACATCTCCTCGCACGAGGCGTAGGTCCTCTTCGCGCCGGTCACCTTGGCCAGTGCCGCGCAGCGGTCGGGAAGGAGGTCGGTCGCGGCCACCACCTCGACGTTGGGGTGGTTCTGGAAGCCGAACTGACCGCCGAACTTGCAGACGCCGTAGCCGGCGATCCCCACCTTGATCCTGCGGTCCGAGACCGGCTGCCATTGTGGCCCCTTCACCTTTCCCGGGTCGGTCTCCTCGAACCCGGCGATGTTCGGGGTCTGCGCAGCGGCCGTCGTCGCCAGGGCCGCAACGCCCGCGCTCACCATGGCGGTCTTGAGCACGTCGCGTCTCGTGCAGGGCATGTCCATCGCGTCGCCTCTCCGGCAGGGGTGAAACGGTTGCCGGAGACAAAGATAGCCGCCCCCCCTGGCCAGATGCCACCCCGCGCGGCATAAAAACGACATTCCCCTGCCGGCTTCGGTTCTCAACCCGGTCCCGAGGCCAGGCCCCGGCGCAGATGTCGCGCGTCGAACACCAGCAAGGTCACGAGCAATCCCAGGCCGAGCCACAGCAGCATGCCGACGCAGCTCTTGGTCACCTGGTGAGCAATGGCAAAACGGCGCTCCTCCGCGGCGGTCTCCGGCGGCAGGGACGTGATGCCGTCGAACCGCGGCTCCCGGAGAAAAACCTGGGAGACCGCCGACAGCGTACGGCCCTCCCAGGAATCCTCCCGGAAGTAGCGCCGGTCGAGGCTGCGCACCGCCAACAGCACCAGCAGCATGCCCGCAAGGCCCGCGCGAACCCAGAACCGTATCCGGGCGCCGCGGCGGCGCCAGCCGGCCTCGCCGTCGGCGCTGACGCCCCGTCGCACCTGGTCCACCATCCGGGTTTCGAAGTCCGGGCCGGGGCCGTGACGCCGCGAGAGGATGTCCGCCGCCAGGTCGAGCACTTCGGGATCGCTGCCGGCGCGCAGGCACTCCCGGCATTCGGCGAGGTGCTGCTTCAGGGCGGCCCGTTGCGCCGGGCTGAGTCGTCCCTTGAGGGATGCCTCCAGCCAGCCGCGGATGTTGCGATGGATCTCCTCCTGCATGGGGCTCATCTCCTCACCCGTGCCCCGGGGGGCGCCAGCACGCGCCTGAGCCGCCCGAGGGCCCGCCCCAGAATCCCCCGCAGGGCCCCGTCGGACACCCCCATTTCGCGGCGCAGGGCACGGTGGTCCAGTCCCTCGACGTAGCGCAGCAGCAGCGCCCGGCGGTAGCGTTTGGGCAGCGTACCCAGGGCCGCCTGCAGCCGCGCCACGTCGTCGGCGATCTCGGCGGCGCGCAACGGCGACGGTCCCAGCCCCTCGACGGCCTCCGGGACTCCGGAACCACGGTCGCGGTCGCCGGGGTGACGGCGGCGGAGATGGTCCCGGGCAACGTTGCGGGCGATGGCCAGCAGCCACTGCGGGAAGCGTTCGGGCTGCAGCAGCCGCAGGCGGAAGGAGTAGGCCTTGACGAAGGCTTCCTGCACCACGTCTTCGGCCTCTTCGCGGTCGTGCAGGATGGTGAAGGACTGGGCGTAGACCAAGCGGGCAAAGCGGATCACGAGCGCATCGAAGGCATCGAGATCCCCTGCCATGGCCTGCCGGACCGTCGCGCACTCCTCGTCCGTCAGCTTCATGGCCGCACCCCCGATCCGTGCGCCCGGCAGCGTCCGTCGGCTCTCCCCGCAACCGCTTCGCGCTGCGCGTACCTATCTATACTATCGACCACGAGTGCCCCGAAAGCAAGAGGTCAGTGCGTGCCTGCCATCTGCCCGGCAAGGTGAACGAGGGGCAGGAAGAGGGCCACCACGATGGTGCCGATGACCGCCGCCAGGCCGACGATGAGCACGGGCTCGATGATGGCCGTGAGGGCCTCGACCGCGGCATCCACGTCCTGCTCGTAGTCCTCCGCGACCCGGGCGAGCATCTCCGGCAGGGCCCCGGTCTCCTCACCGACCTGGACCATGCCCACCAAGGCTGCCGGGAAGGCCCCCGTCTCCCCCATGCTGCGACTGATGGGATCCCCCTCCTTGACGGCCTCTTCGATGCTGCGTAGCGCATTGGAAACAACTCTGTTGCGACTCGCATCGCGGACAATGCGGAGGGCCGTGAGAATGGAGACGCCGGAGGCGGTCAGGGTCCCCAGGGTGGAACAGAAGTGGGCGCAGGCCGACAGTTGCAGGAGCGGCCCGAAGGCGGGCAGGCGGAGGGCCAGCCGGTCGGTCCAGTACCGTCCCGGGGCAGTGGCCCGGAGCATCCGCCAGGATGCGGCGCAGCCCAGCAGCAGCGCCAGTCCGAGATGCAGTCGGTGCAGCAGGAAGGTGCTGGCGAAGACAACGGCCTGGGTCAGGCGAGGCAAAGGGACGCCCCCGAGCATGTCGCTGAACATGGCGGCGAACTTGGGGACGATGAACACCATGAGCCCGGCGGTGATGGCGACCGCCACGGTGCAGACCACCAGGGGATAGGTCATGGCCCCCCGCACCTTGCGCACCAGACGCCGGCGCTTGTCCAGCAGCTGCGACTGGCGTTCGAGGACCCATTCGAGCTTCCCGGCGGCCTCACCGGCGCGGACCATGCTGACGTAGAGGGTATCGAAGCTGCGCGGCCAGGTTTCGAGCGCCTCGCTGAGGCAGGCCCCCTCCTCGATCCGGGTCGCGAGTGCATCGAGGATGCGGCGGTGGCCGGGATCGGGGGTCTGGCCGGCGAGGAGGCGCAGGGCGCGCACCAGGGGCATCCCCGCCCGCAGCAGCCGGGCCAACTGGCGGGTCGCGACGGCGAGGGCCCGGCCGTGCAGCCGGGGCCCGGGCCAGCGGTCCCGGGACACTGCCGCGCCGCCCATGCGGGATGAGGTGCCGACGCCCTCCTTCCGCTCGACCAGGGAGAGGCCGTACAGCCCCTGCTCCCGGAGCTTGCCGTGCGCCTCGTCCTCCCCGGACACCCGCAGGACGCCCCGGTGTTCCTTCCCGGCCGCATCCATGGCCGTGTAGAGGTACGTTCTCTCGCTCATCCTGGCGCTCCTTTCATCGCGCCCGTCGCGCGGGTCTTTCACCCATTAAAGACGTGGATATCCCCCCAGTGCGCGCGCCTTTTCCTGTGTTCCGTGCGTGTCGGTTGTGCCGCGGCCTGTCGACAACGCTCCGCAGCATCCGCCGCTCGAACCGCATCCCCTGGAGGGCGAGGCTCCGCCGAGCCGCATCCCGAAGCACCCGCGAGTTGTGTTGAGGCAACAGGGTCATTTGGTGACGGCAGGCGCAGATGACTTGCACGATGTATATGGTTGGCAGATACTGAAGCATGGCGATGCGAAAGGACAGACTACGGGCTTGCACCGGGTTCCAATGGGACGGCTGTTCCTGTGTTTCACGGTGCGCGGCGATCTGATCCGCGTGGATCGGCACGACCGCGGTTTCGCCGCCTCGCGACTGGCGAATGGCCCGGCCGATGGCTTGCCAGCGGGAGCCCCAGCGAGCTACTTGCGCTGCCAGCGGTCCGGCGTCTCCATCACGCCTCGGGGCCCCTCCCCCGCCAGCCACTCCCGGGCCGCCTCGTCGCCCCGCAGGTAGGCGTCCCAGAAGGCCGTGGACAGGGCCAGGATGACGCGGTGATGGTTGGGATTGCGCCCAACCCCTCCGTCTCCCGGCAGGCCCCGTTCGGTGAAGGCGGAGTGCAAGCCCTCGTGCAGCACCAGCTCGAACTTGTCCCCCGCGGGCAGCGCCGGAAACACGCTGAGGCGGGAGGCAACGTCGACATCGCCGATGGGAGACACGTCCCGGGTCCCGGTCATCAGCAGCCAGGGGATGGACACGCTGTTGAAGGCGGCAATCGGGTCGCCGCGCCGCGGACCGCTGGGGCTGAGCACGAGTGCGGCGCGGATGCGGGGGTCGGTGAAGACCGGTCCACGGCGTGCGAACGCCTGCCCGCTCACGGCCTGCGTGGTGACGGCGCCGAAGGAGTGTCCGGACATGCCCACCCGGCTGAGGTCCAGGCGTCCCGAGAGGGGGTGGTCGGCGGTTCGGTTCCAGGCTTCGAGCTGATCCAGAACGGCCGGAACGTCCCGGACGCGAAGGAGAAAGTTGCGGCCGTTGGCGGCTTCGTCCATGGCCGCCCGACCGGTTCCCGCGGGTTGTCCCCGCCACACCGAATCGTCGCTGCCCGGATGCTGCAGGAAGACGCCGACGTACCCTCGCGTCGACCAGTGCCGTCCCAGGTAGGCGCATCCCTCCCGCGTACCCCCGAGACCGTGACTGAAGAGCACCACCGGGGCCGGAAGGTCAGCCACCGGGAGGTAGACACGGATGGGAATCTCGCGCTGCCTCGCCGCGTCCGTGACTGTCAGGTCCAGGGGCGCGGGGGAGAGGCCCTCGGAGATCGCCAGAGGATCATAGCCGGGGCCTGCCGCAACGGGGGCTGCTGTCCAGGAAACGGCTGCCGCCGCCACCAGGCCGTAGGGAACCAGAGCCCGGAGTGTCCTGTTCTGCATCGCGCGCTCTTCCTTGACCATTGCCGGCACAGACGAGTCGTCCCGAGACAGTCTGGAGCGACCGGGGGGGGCGCGGGCGGTCCAGACAGAGAGGCGACGATCCGCGTGTGCCTCGCCGAGCCCACCTTGGCTCTGCCGTTGAGCCCTGCGCCTCGGACGACCCAGTGCGCGCCGTCCGCCGGGAGCGCGGCACTTCCGCCCGGGGCCCGGTACCCCAGCAAACGTCCACAGCCGTCCGGAATTGTGCGCCCGCGTGCCTCGAACTGGAGGGCGAAGCTCCCGCTGAGCCGTTCCCCTGGAGGGCGAAGCTCCCGCTGAGCCGTTCCCCTGGAGGGCGAAGCTCCCGCTGA
>JAFGRS010000338.1 GCA_016935045.1 Lentisphaeria bacterium
CCGTCGGGACCGTACGCCCTTCGGTTTGGCCTGCTGCCGCGGGGCGGGCAGGGGCGGCGCAAGGCACGTGAAGCTGGTGTCGGCACTGGTGTTGCTGTGCGGCCTGGCGGGAGTCGACCTCCGGGGGGCGGCGGGTGACACGGATGCACTGGCTGCCCGGATCCGGGAACGGGCCGGCTTCCGCGGCGGACTCATCGTTCACCTCGGCTGTTTGCACGAGGAGCTGACGGTAGCCCTGATGTCCGGCGACGGCACCCGGGTGCACGGTCTTGCAGCGGATCCGGGCCGGGTGGCTGGGCTCCGCGGCCGACTGCTCGATACGGGTCTGCATGGTGCCGCGACCGTTGAAGCCTGGGTCCCTCCCGCCCTGCCCTATCCGGACCGTTTCGTCAACCTGGTCGTGGCGGATGCTGAGCCGGCGGTGGACCGGGATGAAGTCCGACGCGTTCTCGTTCCCGGGGGCGTGGCGGTGTTCGTCACTGCCGACGGGCGCTTGAGTCCCGAGCGCATCACCCAAGCCTGGCCCGACGCCCTGGATCAGTGGGGGCACTTTCTGCACGACCCGAGCAACAATGCCGTGGCCCGGGACAGCATCGTGGGACCGCCCGGGCAGGTTCAATGGACGGCTGGGCCGGTCTGGAGCAAGGAACATGACGTGACGCCGGCGGTGCAGGCGCCGGTCTCTGCCCGGGGCCGGTTGTTCTACGTTCTGAACGACACCCCGGTATGCGCCATCGACGAGGGTCTGCCGGATCGCTACAGCCTCGTGGCACGGGACGCATTCAACGGGATAACCCTGTGGACCCAGCCGCTGCAGGACTGGCATTCGAGCCGGGTCATCTGGGGGCACATCCCCGTGCACACGATGCGGCGACTGGTGGCGGAGGGCGATCGGGTCTACGTCACCCCGGGCCTGCAGACTCCCATCGTCGCCTTCGATGCCGCCACGGGGGCCCGGATCCGGGAGTACCCCGGTACCGAACGCGCCGGCGAAATCCTCTGCTCGGACGGCCGTCTGGCGGTCGTAACCCGTACGACCCACCCTCTGGACGGCCTGCTGGCGGGCCGTGATGGAAACCGTTTCCGCCGGGGATATGCGGGCGCCGCCGAAGGGGGCGAGGAACTGCTCGTCGTGCGCGCGGATACGGGCGAGTGCCTCTGGCGCAGACCCTATCGCTGCATGCCCCTGACTCTGGCACTCGTGGGCGATCGGCTGTTCTTTGCGGAGGCCACGGCTGTCGTCTGCCTGCGGCGGGACAGCGGCGAAGAGCTCTGGCGCATCCCCTTTCCGGGGGCGAGGACGCTGGTTGTGCAGGGCGGGGGCGTGTTTCTCGCCACGGCCGACCCCAAGAAAGTCACCCTGGCCGCCCTCGATGCCGCCACGGGCCGGCAGCGCTGGGCTCGTGACGGCGACGCGCTGCCCAATTTCGTGTTCTTCTTTGCGCCGCTGGATGTCTTTGTGGCCCAAGGCCTGGTCTGGGGGATGGCGGAGGACCTCGAATGGAACAAGAAGCCCGGCAGCGGACACCTGCTGGGCCTGGACCCCCTCACCGGCGAGGTCCGCCGGCGGCTGCCGTTGGGCGGCACCTTCACCACCGACCACCACGTGCGCTGCTACAAGGGCAAGGCCACGGAGGAGTACCTGCTCTTCAACAAACGCGGCATCGAGTTTGTCGGTGTCGGGGCGGAGGCGCAGGCGGTGCCCAACAGCTATCAATGGGTCCGCGGGGTGTGCCGATACGGTATCCTCCCCTGCAACGGGCTGATTTACGCGCCCCCCCACTCCTGCGCCTGCTACCCCGGCGCCCAGATCGACGGCATGTTCGCACTGGCGGCCGGCGAACCGGCGTGGACCGTCCCGGAACCCCCGCCTGCACCTGTGTCGAGGCTGACCAGAGGCCCGGCGTACGCAGACGCCGTTCGCTCCGGCAATGCCCCGGACCTGCTGCCGGCCGCATGGCCCACCTATCGAGGGGATTCACGGCGCAGCGGCCACACCCCGCAGCCGGTCCCGGCCGAGCTGGCCGTCGCCTGGACCGCAAAGGGCGGCGGCAGGCCGTCGAGTCCCGTGGTTGCCGGGGGCCTGGTTCTCGCCGCCGACGTTGACGGATGCGTTCTGCATGCCTGGCAGGCGCGGGACGGGGAGCGTGCCTGGAGCTACCCGGCGGGAGGCCGGATCGACTCGCCGCCGACGGTCACGTCGGAGACGGCGATCTTCGGTTGCCGGGACGGGTCGGTGACCTGCCTGCGGCTGCGGGACGGGAGCCTGGCCTGGAGTTTCCGGGCAGAGCCGACGCCGAGGCGGGTTGGGGCCTTCGACCGCATCGAGTCCGCCTGGCCCGTGCACGGCAGCGTCCTGGTTCGCAACGGTATCGCCTACTTCGCTGCCGGCAGGTCGTCCTTTCTCGACGGAGGCATCCACGTCTACGGGATCGACGCCGGAACGGGGGAGCAGCGGTATCACACCCGTCTGCGGGGACCGGATCCCCAGGCCGAGACCAGCAACGTCACTTCGGGGCGCATGCCGGGGGCGCTGCCGGATATCCTCAGCTGCGACGACACGGGCCTGTACCTCCGTCACCTCAAGCTGGAGTGGGAGTTGCCGCCGCCCCCTCCCGAGCAGTATGCCTGGGGCATCAAGGGCGAGGGGCATCTGATCGCGGAGTCCGGGTACCTCGATGACACTCTGTTCAACCGTACCGTCTGGCGCTATGGGATCCGCATTGACCGGAGCCAACTGCTGGCCGTGGACGGCAGGGATGTCTATGGGGTGCGGGTGTACGAGGGCATCTCGTGGAACTGCCCCGTGCACACCATCGGCGAGGGATACCTGATCTTCAGACAGGACGTCGGCAAGCCCGTGCCCCAGGTCCCCGCGGCCCAGAAAGAGAGGCTTTTCCGGATTCCCGAGGAACGCTACACCTGGCAGACACGCGTCCCGTACCGTGTGTGCGCCATGCTGTTGGCCGGCGCCCCCGGTGAACGGCTCTTCCTGGCCGGGGTCCCCGACCGCGTCGGCGCCGCGGAAGATCCCCTGGGCTGCATCGAGGGCAGATCCGGGGCCGCCCTGCTGGTGCTGGACGCCGCCACCGGCAAGCAGATCGGTCAGCTCGACCTCCCCGCGCCGCCGGTCTGGGACGGTATGGCCGCCGCCGAAGGGCGCCTCTACATGACCCTCGAAAACGGGAACCTGCTGTGCCTGGCGCAACCATGAGACGCCTCGCCGCTGGAACGCCCGCGCCCTCGCGGGCATGCCGCCCGGGGACCGTGCGGCGTACTGGAGGGCGAGGCTCTGCCGAGCCGGATCTCGGCATGCCGCCCGGGGACCGTGCGGCGTACCGGAGCGCCCGCGTCCTCGCGGGCACGCTCGTCTTTGACCCCAACAGAGAGAGAGGCTGCCCATGAACCAACGCGCAAACCTCATCGTGGCCACCGGACTGGCCGCATGTTCCGGCGTCGCGGGCGGGCCGGCCTTCCTCGATTCTCCGCGCCACGCGGGTCCGCCCCAACCGGTGCATGCGCCGGCCCACCGTGCTTTCCAGGGAATTCCGAGCTTGGCTGTCACGCCCGGGGGGCGCCTCTGGGCCACGTGGTATGCCGGCTGTACCCCCGCCGAGGACCACAACAACTACGTCGTTCTCGCGGGCAGCGGCGACGGTGGCGCCACCTGGCGTGAGGTCCTCGTCGTCGACCCGGATCTTGGCGGTCCGGTGCGGGCCTTCGACCCGGAGATCTGGCTGGGGCCGGACGGTCGGCTACGCCTCTTCTGGGCCCAGTCCACCGGTCACGAGGGCAGCGTGGCGGGGGTCTGGTGCATCGACACCGCCGAACCCGAACAGGCGACGCCCTCCTGGGGCAAACCGGTTCGCGTGACGGACGGGATCATGATGTGCAAGCCCACCGTGCTCTCGACCGGCGAATGGGTCCTGCCCGCATCCACTTGGCGCAAGACCGATTCCAGCGCCCGGATGGTGGTCTCCGAGGACCGGGGCCAGACCTGGATGCTGCGCGGGGCCTGCCATGTGCCCACCGAGGCCCGCGAGTTCGACGAACACCTCTTCCTCGAACGCCGGGACGGGACCCTCTGGCTGCTCGCCCGCACCCGCTACGGCATCGGCCAGAGTCTGTCGACGGACCGCGGCCGCACCTGGCCGGAACTCACTCCTTCGGCGCTGGCTCATCCCAGCGCCCGGTTCTTTGTGACCCGTCTGGATTCCGGCAACCTGCTCCTGGTCAAACACGGCCCCATCGCGCAGAGGACGGGACGTTCCCACCTGACGGCCTTCGTCTCGACCGACGATGGCGCAGGCTGGACGGGTGGTCTTCTCCTCGACGAACGCAAGGGGGTCTCCTATCCCGACGGACAGCAGGATGCGGATGGCCGCATCCACATCATCTACGACTATGACCGGACGGGCGCCCGCCAGATCCTCATGGCCACCTTCCGCGAGCAGGATGCCGCCGCCGGCAAGTCCATGAGCCCCGATCTGCGCCTGCGGCAGGTGGTCAGCCCGGGCCCCGGGAAGTGAAGCTCCCGCTTCCGCCCCCAGTAGGCGCCACGAGCCGAGTGGCGCAATCCCTCGAAGAGTCCCGCTCGGCTCGCGGGACCTACCTGGAACGCG
>JAFGRS010000039.1 GCA_016935045.1 Lentisphaeria bacterium
AGCCGCATCCCCTGGAGGGCGAAGCTCCTGCTGAGCCGCATCCCCTGGAGGGCGAAGCTCCTGCTGAGCCGCATCCCGAACCACTCGTGAGTTTCACGGAAGCACGACCCGGGACGGCGCCTGGCCCTTGACACCGACGAGGCAGCACGCGATAGTACAGAACTAGAGCATATTTATTCAGAATAGCTGTATCGCTTGGGGAAGAGCATGGCGGGTGGGCAGGTCCAATCGGTGGCGCGTGCGCTGCGGCTGCTGGAGTTGGCGGCCGACAGCGACCGTGGACTGACGCTTGGCGAACTCTCTTCGGCGCTGGAGTTGAAGGTGCCGACGGCCTTTGGCCTGGCGAAGACTCTGGTGGCGGGGGGGTATCTGACCAAGACATCGCGTCCGGTGCGGTATCGGCTTGGGGACGGGTTGGTGCAACTGGTTCAGCGGCACCATCGGCGGTGTTGGCTGCTGCGGTCGGAGGAGGCGGTGCGTTGCCTCTTTGCGGAGTTGGGTGAGGCGACGGTTCTGCTTGCCGAGGGCACGGGGGGGGATTTTGCGCCGCGCCTGCGCATGGACCCATCGCGTCCCGGGGTCCTCGAGCGGGTGGTGAACCGGTACCTGGCGCCCTATTCCTCGGCGGTGGCATTGTGTTTTCAGGCCTTCTGGCCGGCCCTGGAGGCGGCCATGTTCCGCAGTCGGTATCCTTTTGCGGAGTATGGCTTGGGTCTGTGGCGCAGGGAAGCGGCTCTGGAAGCGTTTCTGTCCGAGTCGCGGGAACGGGGCTGCGTGGTGGGACGCAACCAGCCCCCCCGGGTGGCGGCGCCGGTGTTCGGTGCCGGGCAGGAGCTGCTGGGGTGCCTGGGTGCGAGCCTCAACGGCGACAGCAGTGCCGAGGGGAACGGGGCGACGATCGAGCCCCTCGAAAGGGCCGTTCGCGGCGCGGCCTCGCGTCTGACCGCGGTCCTGGCCGCCACGGCCTCGAGGTCGGTTCTGCCGCCCGCGGCAGGGGAACATACGTGCCCGGAACGGGGCCGGTCCGGGGTGGACCGACCCACAACAGGAGAGGCGAAGCCATGACATCCGCCGAGATCAAGAAGCTGGCCCGCAGTCTGGGCGCCGATGCGGTGGGCATCGGGAACATCGAGCGTTGGGAAGGGGCCCCCCTGCAGATGGACCCCCGGCAGATCATGCCCGAAGCCCGGAGTGTCGTCGCCATGGCATTCCGTGTCATGCGCGGCAGCCTGCGCGGTGTCGAGGAGGGGACGTTCTTCAGCAACTACTCGGCGATGGGGTACGGCGGCATCACCTATCTCTACATGCCCATGACGGTCATCAACCTGAGCAAGGCCATCGAGGACGAAGGCTGCGAGGCCGTCCCCATGGGGCACCAGTCGGACTGGCGCGCCATCGACGGGATCGGACGGCTGCGGCGGGACTACAGCCGTCCGGTGCGGCCCGGCCAGGCGGCCCCCGACGTCATGATCCAGCTCCGCATCGCCTCGTTCCTCTGCGGGCTCGGCGAAATCGGCTACAGCAAGATGCTGCTCACGCCCCAGTTCGGCCCCCGGCAGCGGGTCGGCATCGTCATCACCGACATGGAGCTGGAGCCGGACCCCCTCTACCCCGACACCGACGGGCCGAAGCTCTGCGACCGTTGCATGGCCTGCGTGCGGGAGTGCCCCGCCGGCGCGATCTCCCGCACACAGACCGTCCGTGTGAACCTGGCGGGCCATTGGTTGGAATGGGGCGAGATCGACTGCGACGCATGCGACATCGCCTTCCGCGGCGGGCTGGCTGCCGACGGCCCGGTGACGGGCGCGGCAGAGTACAACCCGCCGATGTACGGCAAAAGCATCACGCAGGCGCCCTGGACGCCGTTCCACAAAAAGCCCCGCAACCTCTACAACACCGGTCAGGCGGTCTGCGGGGCGCGGGGCTGTACCCGGGCCTGCATGATCAACCTGGAGGGGCGGGGCGTGCTCGAGAATCGTTTCCGGCAGCCCTTCCGGCGCCGGCCGCCGTGGCAGGTGGACTGGTCGCAGCCCGTTGCGCTGCCGGAGGGTGTTCCCATGGCAGGCCGTGGCGGCCCGGCTTCGAGCGCGACCCATCCTGACGCCAAGGAAGCGGACTGACACCAGGCTCGAACAACCCAGGACACGTCGTGTCTGCCATGCCTGCTGCGCCAGAGCTTCCAGTTCTGCCGGCAAGGCTGCCGATTCCGGCTGACCGCACTCCGCCAGGCGTTCCCGGGCGTCCGCGAGGGACATCCCTCGGGTCCCTTTCCCTGGAGTCCGCCGTCTCCGCGGTATCCCCTCCCCTGCAATGCGGATCAGCCGTCCGGTTTTTTTCTCCGGTGCGGACATCCGTTGAGATTACCCAGACCCCTATGGAGAGAGCCCAATCTCGCGACCGGATCTCAACAGACCGGTTGACAAACGGGTCTGTCCGTGCCAGGAGGAGGAGGTGGCGAGGCGACGACGTCCGGCCACCGGGGGCTCGGCGATGCGAACCATCGGTGCCTTTGAGGCCAAGACCCGTTTCAGCGAGCTTCTGCGCGAGGTCGAGCGCGGGGAGTCGTTTGAGATTCGGCGCCGCAACGGCCCTGCCGGGGTGGGGAGTATCCGTTGGTGAAGGAACGTATGGCCCATTACAGTGGGAACCGGGCGGAAGACGACGGCCGGACGAACCGCCGCGCCACCCCGACACAGGCAGGGAACAGGAGCGAACGATGGTGGGGAATCCGTTTCCAGGCGGGCTGACGATGCTGGCGGCCGTTGCGGGCGCCCGCGATGCGGATGCCGTCCGGGAAATCGTCTGCGGCGGAACCTACCCCGCCCACCTGCAGGGTGTGTCCGCCACGGCCGGGCTCGACGGCTTCTACTGGTCCTTCACCAGGGACCTCCTCCGAACCGACCGCAACGGCGCCGTCCAGGCAGCCGTCAAGGTCCCGGGCCACCACGGGGACCTCACCTGGCACAACGGCAAGGTCTACGTCGCCGTCAACCTGGGGGCCTTCAACCAGCCGGCGGGAAAGGCGGATTCCCATGTCTACGTCTATGCCGATGACGATCTCAGACTCCTCGGCAAACACGCCGTCCCGGAACTCGTGCACGGCGCCGGCGGCATGGCCTGCGACGGCAGCAGGTTCATCGTCATTGGCGGACTGCCCAAGGGGATCGAGGAGAACTACGCCTACGAGTACGACCTCGAACTCCGGTTCGTGAAACGGCACGTGATCCCCAGCGGTTATACTCATCTGGGCATCCAGACGGCGTGCTACGCGGACGGGTCGTGGCGGTTCGGCTGCTACGGCGGCGCACTGCTGCATACCGACGGATCGTTCCGCCTGCTGGGCAGATACCCCTTCGACGCGGCCTATGGACTGATCCCCGTGGCAGAGGACCTCTTCCTGGTCGCACGGCACATCGAGCCGAAGTGGCGCGCCAAGCTGGTTCCCTGTCAGGCCGACGCTACGAACGGGCTCCGCGAAGGCCCGGTGCAGCCGCCCGCCGCCGTCCCGTGATTGCCTTTGCCGCTTGCCGGCGGTACCCTTCGGGGGTGCCGCAGCGTCGAGGGCGTCCCGTGCTGCCGCGATGGGGCAGGATTCCCGCGCGGCGCCGATCTCAGGGTCCGCACGGAAATAACTTCACATTTTGGCGAGGCGCCGCATGGTCATCCGCAAGGCACGAGGCGGGCGCATACCCTAAGGTAT
>JAFGRS010000339.1 GCA_016935045.1 Lentisphaeria bacterium
GCGTTCGACGAGTCCATTGTCCATGGTCCATGGTCCATTGTCCATGGTCCTTGCAGCGCAATGAGATGTGTAGCATTTCCGAGACGTGAAGGTATTCCCGCGCGGGCCCTAAGGACTGGGCGGCTGCCGGACCGCCCGCACGGCGAAGGCTTTCCGCTTCTCCTCCCGGGTGACCGATCCCGTAGCGAGGTCCACGGCGAGGGCGCTGTTGACGTCGTTGGAGGGGATCCTGGTCCAGTGGACTCCCGGCGCGGTATTGGGGAAGAAGCGGTTGCGTTCGGAGGCGGGGAGGCCACTGAGGACGCGGAGTTCTCCCTCGGTGGGCAGACGCCAGTCGTCGTGGCCGTCGACACGCAGGGATGCAGCCCACTTGAGGGCCTCGTACCAATCCAGTGGCCGGCCGCTGTTGCCGCCTTCGGGGGTGGCCCCATCGGCGACCCACATCAGGCCGTTCGCGAAGTCCAGCACCAACCCCGGTTCGCGGAGGAGGTAGGTTTCCCGCGGCACGACCGTTTCCATCCCGCGGGCCACGTCCAGGGCCTCCCGATAGAGATGGGCGTCCACCAGCCGATCCAGGCGGATGCTGTTCTGTTCGAGCACCGTACGCTCCTTCGAGAGGAAGCGCAGGATCCCTTCCCGGTAGCGTGTGCGCCGTTCCCGCAGGGAGGCCCGGCGGGTAAGGACATCCGTCCGTGTTTCGGCGAGTTGGCGGAGGAGGGTATCGGTTCCCGTGCTGGCCTCGACCAGGAGGTTCCGAGCCGTGGGCAGGTCGTTGCGTTCCCTGCGTCTCTCGGCCTGTTGCCTGGTGTCCGCCAGTTGGGTGGCCTGTTCCGGGTAGTTTTTTTCGAGGTGCTGGTAGAGGGGCGCCTTCTGGAGTTCCTCGAGTTTGGCCTGGGCCGCCTTGAGGTCGGTGAGGAGTGTGTTGCGGGTTCCGATGAGTCCCTGGAGGCGTTGCCGCAGGGCGCCCGCCAGCTCCACGAGTTCCATGGTCTTGCCCTCACGCGCGAGTTCGGGGATGCGTTGGTACTGCTGCTGGATGGCGCCCCATTCCTCGCGTGCGTACTGCCTGAAATAGGGTTCCTCGGCCGCGGCCTGATCGTAGAGCCGCTTGACCTCACCGAGGGTCCCCACGAGTTGTTCCCTTGCCTTCTGCACCGCCTCTCCCGCCTCTCCCAGTTGGCCGGTGAGTTCCCTGGCCCGCCGCGTCGCCAACCGGTAGTCGTATTGCAGCAGGTACTCCTCGACCGCCCGCAGGTCGGTCTGAATCCGGTTCCATTCCGCCGGGTTCAACCGTTGCATGCCCCCTGCCTCGGCCGACTTCACGGCCTGCTTCAGCATGGCCACGGCTTCCTGTGCTTCGCTCCGCAGGGCGGCCACCGCCGCGGCCGCTTCGGGGATGGCCGCGGCGGCGGACCGGTAGGCCTCCGCGGACTCGTCCCAGTTCATGGCCTCCGCGGCCCCCTCGGCACGCTTCACCAGACTCTGGACGGCCGCCAGTTCGCCGCTGGCATTGCGGGCCCATTCCTCTTCCCGCAGCGGACTCCGGGCTGCCTGGAACTGGGCGAAGGCCGCATCGAAGTCCTTCAGCTTGATGTACGACTTGGAGGCCCGCTCGAGGGTGCGGATCCCCTGGTTGAGCTTCTCGATGGCAAGAGACACGGAGAAATCCCGTGCCGTGTCCTGGGTCGCTTCTCTCTCCGCCTCCTCGATCTGCTTCCACAGCAGGGGTGCATAGGCACTGAGCTTGTTCCGGACGGCTTCGTCTCTAAGCACGCGGAAGCGCACCAGGGCGGCGTCGTAGGCATCGGCATTGGTGCGTGCGGTGCCGCCCGCCTGGGCCAGTGCCTCGGAGGCTTCGCGGTATTTGGCCGCGACTTCCTTGAAGGAAAGGGCCCCGCTCCGCGCCGCGGCGGCCTCCTTGAGTTCCTCGACACGCTGCAACTGGGCCGGGGCGAAGCGCCGAATCTGGGGCAGATCGGCCACGTTGTAGTCGTCCATGAAGCACTTGCGCTGCAGGTTGACGGTATAGGAACACCAGAACCGATACCCCCCGAAGGCCAGAACGAGCAGCAGCAGCACCAAGGTCGCGAGGGCGGCGAAGACCCACCGCGGCGTGGGCCCCCGCATTTCCTTGCGGATGCGCGCGAGTTCCTGCTTGCGACGTTTCTCTTCCCGGCGCGCTTCCTGACGTTGCTTGCGCTCCAGTTCCTTCTCGGAAAGCTCCTGTTCCTCGAAGGCGGAATCGTCTACGGGGCCCTTGTCAGCCATGACTACCTCACCTGCAGGCCACACCGGGAACGCAACGCCGGCGGACCTGCCGCCGGACCCGCCCGGTCCGCAACTGCCCGGATACTATAGGATTCACTCCGGGCAAAGGCAACCGGAGGCGCGGAGGGGAATGCCTTAGCCTGATCTATTCATGAACTACGAATGGACACGAATGAACACCAATGGGCGCAACGAGTTCCGGCACCGGGGGCAAGGCGGGCACCTGTCTGCGTGCGTACCTGCCTGCGCCGTGTACATCGCGGCAGGCAGGCACGCACAGACAGGTACCCAGCGCGGTCGGTCCCCTTGGCCGCGGGGGGCCCAGCCCGATGCGGGGCGATGGGCGCCGCTGCGCCGGCGGGCGGGCTCGCCTTTTCGCGCCGGCGCGGTAGACTATCTGGTTCATGTTCTGCACCGGTATGGGCGTTGCGGGCGCTGGGATTGCCGCCCCGGCCGGATACGGACGTCGACGCCGAGGGTGCACGGAGAGCAGCGAGATGAGCAGCAGTACGGGACGAGGGGGCTATGATCCGGGGACCATCGAGCCGAAATGGCAGCGTTTCTGGCTCGAGAACCGGACCTTCCGGGCAGTGGACAACGACACGTCCCGTCCCAAGCTCTATGTGCTGGACATGTTTCCCTATCCGAGTGCGGCCGGCCTTCACGTCGGTCACCCGGAGGGCTACACGGCGACGGACATTTACTGTCGGTACAAGCGGATGAAGGGGTTCAACGTGCTGCACCCGATGGGCTGGGATGCGTTCGGTCTGCCGGCGGAGCAGTACGCGATGCAGACCGGCACCCATCCCCGGGTGACGACGCGTCGGAACATCGACGCGTTCCGGCGTCAGATTCGGTCCTTTGGCTTCAGCTATGACTGGGAACGGGAGATCGACACCACGGACCCGCGCTACTACAAGTGGACGCAATGGATCTTCTGCCGGCTCTACAGGAAGGGATTGGCCTACGTGGACGAGGCGCCGGTGAACTGGTGCCCGGCTCTGGGTACGGTTCTGGCCAACGAGGAGGTCATCAACGGCCGCAGCGAGCGGGGGGACCATCCGGTCGTGCGCAAGCCCATGAAGCAATGGGTGCTGCGCATCACGGCCTACGCGGAGCGCCTGCTGCAGGACCTCGATGACCTCGACTGGCCCGAGGGCATCAAGGAGATGCAGCGCAACTGGATCGGCAAGAGTGTCGGGGCGGAGGTCGATTTCCCGATCGACGGGCAGGCGGAGACCATCCGGGTGTATACGACCCGGCCGGACACCCTTTTCGGGGCGACGTACATGGTCCTCGCCCCCGAGCATCCCCGGGTCGACGCGATCACCACGGCGGACAGGGCCGCGGCCCTGCGGGCTTACCGGGAGGAGGCCCTGGGCAAGAGCGACATGGATCGCACCGAAGCCGCACGGGAGAAGACCGGCGTGTTCACCGGGGCCCATGCCGTCAACCCGGTGAACGGCGAGCGCATCCCGATCTGGGTCAGCGACTACGTTCTCATCAGCTACGGCACCGGGGCCATCATGGCGGTGCCCGGGCATGACACCCGGGACTTCGAGTTTGCGCAGCGCTTCGACCTGCCGGTGCGCTGCATCCTCGAGCCCGATTCCGGGGCGGCGGCGGCGGCGGGGGTATCCGTTGCCGAGGTCCTGGCGGGGGAGGCCTGTTGGCCGGGTGAAGGCCGCATGGTGAACAGCGCCAACGCGGACGTCAGCCTGGACGGCCTTTCGAAGCAGGAGGCGATGGACGCGATCACCTCGTGGCTCGAGTCCAAGGGTTTCGGGCGGCGTGCCGTCAACTACAAACTCCGGGACTGGCTGTTCAGCCGCCAGCGCTACTGGGGCGAGCCCTTCCCCATCGTCCACCTCGAGGACGGTTCGCGGCACCTGCTGGAGGACGAACTGCCGGTGGTGCTTCCGGAGATGGATGACATCACCCCCTCCGGCAGCGGCGAATCCCCCCTCGCCAACGCCAGGGAGTGGCTCGCCTACTCCCGCCCGGACAACGGCCTGCGCGGACGCCGGGAGACCAATACCATGCCCCAATGGGCCGGCTCCTGCTGGTACTACCTGCGCTTCCTCGATCCCCACAACGCGGAAGCGCCATGGGACCCGGGCAAGGAACGCTACTGGATGCCCGTGGATCTCTACGTCGGCGGCGCGGAACACGCCGTCTTGCACCTGCTCTATGCCCGCTTCTGGCACAAGGTCCTCTACGACCTCGGTTTCGTCAGCACCAGGGAACCGTTCCAGCGCCTCGTCAACCAGGGCATGATCCTCGGCCTTGCCTATCGGGACGGCCGCGGAGCCCTCGTCCCCAATGACCAGGTCGTGGAAAGGGAGGGACGCTTCTTCCACCGGGACAGCGGCGCAGAACTGACCGAATTCCCGGCGAAGATGTCCAAGTCTCTGAAGAATGTGGTCAATCCGGACGAGATCGTGGCGCGCTACGGCGCGGACAGCTTCCGCCTGTACGAGATGTTCATGGGGCCATTGGAGGCGACCAAGCCCTGGCAGACCAAGGATATCGAGGGCGTGCACCGTTTCCTGCAGCGGCTGTGGCGGCTCGTGATCGGGGCCGGGGGCGAACTCTCCGAGGCACTGACGGATGCCCCCATGGGTCGCGAGAGGGAGCGGGTGTTGCACCAGACGATCCGCAAGGTGGCCGAGGACACCGAGTCCATGAGCTTCAACACGGCCATCAGCCAGATGATGATCCTGCTCAACGAACTGGGCCGGGGCGAAGCGGTCCAGCGGGAGGCCGTGGAGGCATTGATTCTGCTGCTGGCACCCTTCGCGCCCCA
>JAFGRS010000040.1 GCA_016935045.1 Lentisphaeria bacterium
CTGGGGGAAGTTGTAGGTGCGGATGCGCTCGCTGCGCTCACCGCTACCCACCTGGGAACGCCGTTCCGAGGCATTGCGCTCGTCTTCCTGCTCCTGGAGCCTTTCGAGGAGGCGGGAGCGCAGGAGGCGCAGGGCGATTTCCTTGTTGCGGTGCTGGGACTTTTCCTGCTGGCTGGCCACCATGAGTCCCGTGGGGATGTGGGTGACACGCACCGCCGAGTCGGTGGTATTGACGCTCTGTCCACCGGGTCCGGAGGAGCGGAAGACGTCGATGCGGAGGTCATCGGGATCGATGTGGACATCGACTTCTTCGGCCTCGGGGAGCACGGCGACGGTCACGGTGGAGGTGTGGATGCGGCCGCCCGCCTCGGTGACGGGGATGCGCTGGACCCGGTGCACGCCGCTTTCGTAGCGCATGGAACTCCAGACGTCTTCGCCCTGGAGGGAGAAGGCGGCATACTTGAGCCCGCCGAGGGGGGTCTCGGAGGCTTCGAGGAGTTCGTGGCGCCAGCCCTTCTGTTCGGCGAAACGCTGATAGATGCGGTAGAGGTCGGCGGCGAAGAGCCCGGCCTCGTCGCCGCCGGCGGCGGGTCGGATTTCGACGATGGTGTTGCGGCCCTCGTTGGGATGTGGGGGTAGGATGAGGGTCTTGATACGGCGTTCGAGGGATTCCGTCTGCCCTTCGAGCTGTTCGAGATCGGAGTGGATTTCGCGCAGGAAGTCGGGGTCTGTTTCGGTATCGAGGAGTTCCCGGTTGTCCGCGATCTGGGCGCGGGCGCGGCGCAGTGCATCCCAGGCCTGCATGAGGTCCTGGAGATGCTGGTACTCGCGGTTGAGCTGCCTGTAGGCCTGCGTGTCGCCGCCCGCGAAGTCGAAAGAGGCAATGGCGCGTTCGACCTCGGCCAGGCGGGTGTGCGAGGTCTCGATGTAGCGGTCAAGGTTCACGGGGACCACCTCCCGCCGCCGACCCGGGCGGAGATCGGGGATTTACCACGGCAGCGGACGCAAAACGGGACAAGGCGGCTGCCCTCGACGGCTGCCGCCATGTCCCGTATTCCCTCGCGCCGGGGGCGGAGGGACGGTACGGGGATGCTCAGGTGATGCCGTAGCGACGGCGGAACCGATCCACGCGCCCTTCGGTGTCGACCAGTTTCTGCTTGCCGGTATAGAACGGGTGGCACTTGGCACAGATGCCGACCTTGGCTTCGCGGACGCTGGAGACGACCTCGTACACGGCCCCGCAGGCGCAGGTGACCGTGGCCGGCACGTACTTCGGATGGACATCCTTCTTCATGTTGGCCCTTGCCTTTTGCGTTGTCGGCCCCCGGGGCGCGGGGACACGGTGGTTTGCGGTCACATTTCGGCCAGTGCCGCCTTGCGGCTGAGGCGGATGCGGCCGCGTTCGTCGACGTCGATCACCTTGACCGTGATCTGGTCGCCGACCTTGCAGATGTCCTCGACGCTCTTGACGCGGTAGTCGGCCAGTTCGCTGATGTGGACGAGTCCTTCCTGTCCGGGAAGGACCTCGACGAAGGCGCCGAATTCCTTGACGGTCTTGACCACGCCGCGGTAGACGCGGCCGATTTCGACCTCGGCGGTGACGGCATCGACCTGATCGCGGGCGGCCTTGAGGGCATCGGCGTTGGCCGCGAAGATGTTGACCGTACCATCGTCCTCGACATCGATGGAGGCGCCGGTGGATTCGCAGATGCCGCGGATGACCTTGCCTCCCGGGCCGATGAGGGCGCCGATCTTCTCGGGATTGATCTTGAGGCTGACGATCTTGGGGGCGAAAGGGCTCATTTCGGGCCGCGGCGCGGCGATGCAGGCGTCCATGGCCGCGCGGATGGTGCCCCGGGCGGTGCGGTTCTTGAGCATGGCCTGGTACATATCGTCGACGCTGATGCCGTCGATCTTGAGGTCGAGTTGGTACCCCGTGATCCCCTTGCCGGTTCCGGCCACCTTGAAGTCCATGTCGCCATAGTGGTCCTCGGAACCCAGGATGTCCGTGAGCCATGCCTTGCGGCCGTCCTCTGCGGCGACCAGGCCGACGGAGATGCCCACGACGGCGTCGCTCACCGGCACCCCGGCATCCATGAGGGCAAGGCTGGTGCCGCAGACCGTGGCCATGGAGGAGGAGCCGTTGGAGCCCAGGACGTCCGAGACCATGCGGATGGTGTAGGGGAAATCCCGTGGCACGACGTGATCCACGCAGCGTTCGGCGAGGGCGCCATGGCCGATTTCGCGCCGGCCGGGGCCGGCGATCCGTCCCGTTTCGCCGACGCTGAAATTGGGGAAGTTGTAGTGCAGGATGAAGCGTTTCTTGGGTTGGCCTCCCGTAATGACGTCGTATTCCTGGGCGTCGCCGGAGGATCCCAGGGTGGTGGTGACGAGGGCCTGGGTATCGCCCCGCTGGAAGAGGGCGCTGCCGTGGGTGCGCGGCAGGAGTCCGACTTCGCACTGGATGGGGCGCACGTCGTCCAGCCCGCGTCCGTCCATGCGCCTGCCCTGGTCGAGGATGAGCCTGCGGGTGGTTTCCTGGAGGATGGTTTCGAAGGCATCCCGGGCGTCGGGGACATCTCCCTCGGGGGTGGCGAAGGCGGGGCCCATTTCGGCCAGCATGGCCTCGAACACGGCTTTCTGGGCCGCGGAACGTTCTTCCTTGCCGGGGAGCACACAGGTTTCTTCGAGGCGTCCGGCGCAGAAGGTGCGTGCCGCCTGCACGAGTTCGGCGCGGGGCAGGGAGGGGACGAAGGACTTCTTGGGCTTGGCGGCGCGCGCCGCCAGGTCGCGCTGGGCCTCGACCAGGCGCACGACGATGCCATCGGCGAAGGCGAGGGCATCCCGAAGGTCCTCCTCGCTGATCTCCTTGGCGCGTCCCTCGATCATGATGACCTTGCCGGGGACTCCGGCATAGACCAGGTCGATGTCGCTCCCGGCCAGCTCCGCATGGGTAGGATTGGCGAGGAACTGGCCGTTGACACGGCCGACGCGCAGGGCCCCGACCGGTCCGGCGAAGGGGATGTCGGAGACCATGAGTGCGGCCGAGGCCCCGAGGATGCTGAGGACGTCGGCTTCCGTATTGCCGTCGGCGCTGAGGAGCTGGGACATGATCTGGACGTCTTCGATGAAGCCCTTCGGGAAGAGGGGCCGGAGGGGTCGGTCCGTCATGCGGGCGGTGAGGATTTCCTTCTCGGTGGGGCGGCCCTCCCGTTTGAAGTATCCCCCCGGCAGCTTGCCGGCGGCGCAGAACTTCTCGCGGTAGTCCACCTGCAGCGGGAAGTAGTCGAGGCCGGGTCTGGGGGCCGCCGAACAGGCTGCGACCAGCACCATGGTGTCGGCCTGCCGGACGGTCACCGAGCCCCCTGCGAGGAGGGCCATCTTGCCGGTCTCGATCTCGACGGTTCGGCCTTGGCCGAGGTCTACGCTGACACGTTCGATGCTCATTGTCTACACCTTTCCCCGGTCCAGCCGGGACGCCGGAGATGTGCCGGATACCGAGGGGCAGGGCCGTGGGCCGGTGGAATCCCGACCGAGGCGGCCGCGGTGAGCGGCGGATGGGGTGGGCCCGCGGGGCATTCTACACCCGGCCTGGCAGCGGACGCGGCAGCGATCGGGTTGCGGAATTGCGGTAGAAAGGTCCGCATGGTTGGGACGCAGGCTCGCGCCAGGCATGCAGGCCCTTGTACCGTCCGAATTCCACAATCGTCACGCCTTCCGCGCCGGAGAGGCCCGGGCCCCGGGGCGCACTCGCCGTCACTCTGCCCCACCTCTCACCGGTACTCCCCATGGGGGTTGTAGCGGGAGGGTATCCAGCCGCCGGCGATCCGGCGCAGTTGTGTCGCCGGCGGGGTTCAAGGCCTGATCCCGGGATGGCTAGCGACGCAACTTCAGGCGTCGGATCAGGCTGACATACCGGTCATGAGACCTGCGATCGAGATACGCCAGGAGTTTCCGCCGGCGGTTGACCAGGGCTGTGAGTCCCCGGCGCGAGGAGTTGTCCTTGGCGTGGACCTTGAGGTGCTCCGTGAGTTCCGTGATGCGGGAGGTCAACAGGGCCACCTGGACTTCCACCGAACCGACGTCTTTCTCGCCGGTGGCATAGTCCTTGATGACGGCCTGGCGTTCTTCCTTGGTCATGCTCGTACCCAATCCTACGCTTGCCGGTGCTGCTCGTCGGCGATCCCATCCACTCGACGGGACCCCGAGCCCTCTCCAGCGGCAAGACCAGAGCAGGGCCAGAAATCGGCAAGTGCATACCATACGCTGCGCTGCCGGGCTTTCAAGCCGTTGCCGTCGCAGTTTCAGGGCTGCGTCAAGGTCCGGCGGATCGGTTCCCGTCGCCACTGTCCTTGCGGCAGTGGAGCGCCGATTCTGCCAGAGGGGGCACGGCCGCGCCCCCTCCCTGGCCTCCGATCGGCGCTCCACCGGGACAAGCCCGGCGGCGGCGTTGGGACCCTCAAACAGCTTCGGGTGGGCACGGCCGCGCCCCCTCCCTGGCCTCCGATCGGCGCTCCACCGGGACAAGCCCGGCGGCGGCGTTGGGATCTTGAAACAGCCCTGACCGCAGGGAATGCCTCAGTGAGAACAGAAAGGACTCGGGAATCGGCTCAGCAGGAGCTTCGCCCTCCAGGGGAATCGGCTCAGCAGGAGCTTCGCCCTCCAGGGGAATCGGATTGGACTGAGCCCTTACGGCCGCAGGTGGGGGCCGGATTGAACCGGCTGTCAGGCCACGCTAGATTGCGTCGCGTTGGACGCGGGGGGCATGGTGCAGGTCACCTCCGGACGGCGGGCCGGTTGCCGCTCTGTTCCGGGGCGTTGGATGGCGGCAGTCGGAGACGGGTCGTTGTGCCGAAGTGTTCGAGGGTGGAACCATGAGCGACGATTTGAAAGACGCAGTACTGGCGGCATTCGGCGAGTCGAAAGGCGGGCCTCCGGCGGCGGCGGATGCGAAGGAAGGGCAGGAGGAGGCATCGGTGTCTGCCGATGCTTCTGGTGATGCCGCGAAGGGGCGTGGCCGGGAATCCCGGGCGATCCGGCGCGGGGCGTCGGCGGCGGTCGGGGGGAAGGCGAGTGCGGCGAAGCCTGCGAGGGAGGAGGCTGCCGGCGGGACGGGGGCGCTGTCTGCATCCCGTCACTCGGTTCCGGTGGCAGGGGCAGGGCAGATCCGGCGTGGAGGGGGCGGGGTCTTGGCGACGATCCTGAGTGTGGGAATCCTGCTGGTGACGCTGATTCTGATGCTGCAGGTGCTGTCACTCGGTCGCGCGGTCAAGGCTCAGGAGCGCCAGATCAAGGCCCTTGCCGGGGCGCTGGTGGACATCCGCAACTACGCGCGTCTGCATGTGACAACGTATGCGGAGACGGGGAAACGGCCGCAGCAGGTGGTGAGTGTGGTGGAGATCACGGACGGCAAGCCGAAGATCGTCATGTCCACCATCCGGCCCCTGGAAGAGCCCTGATCTCCGGGCTGGTCATTCCACGTTCATGACCTGTTCGCGGAGGCGGGCCAGATCGGCCTTCAGGGCGATCACGACCTCGGCGATGACCGTGTCGGAGGTTTTGGCCCCGATGGTGTTGGCTTCCCGGCTCATCTCCTGGCACAGGAACTCCATTTCCCGCCCCACGTCACGGTCGACATCCAGCAGGGCACCGAACTGGGCCAGGTGGCTGCGGAGGCGGACCACTTCCTCGGTGACATCGGCTTTCTCCGCGCAGAAGGCCACCTCGCGCGCCAGGCGTTCGTCGTCCAGGGCAAGGTCCACGCCCAGGAGGGCAATGCGGTCGCGCAGGTGGTCGCGGTGCTGCACGAGGGCCGCATCGGCACGGGCGGCGACGCTCTCGACGTGTCCCGTCAGTTCCCGGCAACGCCGGCGCAGGTCGTGCTGGAGGGCAGTGCCCTCCGCCCGCCGGGCCGCATTCAGGCCGTCGAGGGCCTGGTCGAGGGCCTGACCCAGGATGGGCTGGAGGGCAGCGGCGGGCGAGGGGAGGACCTGGGTCACGATGCCGGGGACCTGGAGGAGATCTCCGAGGCGGATGTCCTCCGGGATGCCGGCACTGCGTGCCAGTTGTCTGAGGGACCCGGCCACGCGCAGGGCGACGTCCGTATCGATGAGGACGGTTTGCGAGCGCAGGTCGGGGCTGAGGGAATAGCTGACCGCAACGGTCACGTTGCCCCGGCGCACGGCCTGTTGCACGCGGCCCTTGACGAAGGCTTCCACGGTTGCCAGTTCCCGCGGGAGGACGAGACGCACATCGGCCTGTTTGCGGCCGTTGACGGCGGTGACCTCGACCGTGACCGTATGGCCGTCGTGCTCTGCCGCCCCGCGTCCGAAGCCGGTCATGCTGTTCACGGTTCAGTCCTCAGAAGAGGTCGGGCTGGAGGGTCTGCGGGGGATTCCGACCGGGGAGGCCGGCGCCGATGCGTTGTGCTGCCTTTTCGGTGGCCACGCGTCCCTGGGGCGTACGGAGGAGGTATCCTTCCTGGATGAGGTAGGGTTCGTAGACATCCTCGATGGTGTCCTCCTCTTCGCCGACGGCGACGGAGAGGCTTTTCAGTCCCACGGGGCGGCCGCCGAACTTGATGAGGATGGCTTCGAGGATGCGGTTGTCCATCTCATCCAGGCCGAACTCGTCGATGTCGAGCATTCGGAGTGCTTCGTCGGCGACACTGCCGCTGATCGTCCGGTTGCCCTTGACCTGGGCATAGTCGCGCACCCAGCGCAGGAGGTTGTTGGCGATGCGGGGGGTGCCTCGGCTGCGCCGCCCGATCTCGTGCAGGCCGTCGGCTTCGGCGGGGACAGCGAGGATGCCGGCCGAACGGGCCAGGATCGTCTCCAGGTCTGCCACGAGGTAGTAGTCCAGTCGGCAGGTCATGGGGAAGCGGGAGCGCAGGGGGGCGGAGAGCTTGCCTTGCCGGGTGGTTGCGCCGATCAGCGAGAAGCGCGGCAGGTTGAGGCGCACGGAACGGGCCCCGGCGCCCTGCTCGAGCATGATGTCGAGCACGAAGTCCTCCATAGCGCTGTAGAGGTATTCCTCGATGGTGGTGGAGAGACGGTGAATCTCGTCGATGAAGAGGATGTCCCCGTCCTCGATTCCGGTAAGGAGGCCGGCGAGGTCTCCGGGTTTCTCGATGACGGGGCCGCTGGTGGCACGGATCGTGCATCCCCGGGCCTGGGCCAGGATATGGGCCAGGGTGGTCTTGCCGAGGCCGGGCGGTCCGCTCAGCAGGATATGCCCGAGGGGTTCGCCGCGGGCCCGGGCGGCCTCGACGAGGATCTGCAGCCGTTCCTTGACGCGTCCCTGGCCGGGGAATTCCGCGAAGGACCTTGGGCGGAGGCTCGCGTCGAGGGTCTCTTCGCGGGCATTGAGTTCGCTGGTGATGAAGCGTTCTGCAGGCATACGGGTACCATAGTCGTTCGAGGTACGGGTTTCGACCGC
>JAFGRS010000340.1 GCA_016935045.1 Lentisphaeria bacterium
CGAGCCCTTGACGGTCGGCGCATCCCAGTGCAGGGTCCGGGTGGCGTCGTCATAGACGGCCCCGGTCGGCAGCGGCAACACCGGCGCCACGGTCAGGCCGGCGGCAGGGGATTCCGCGTCCGTGATCACGATCGGCAGGTGCACCGGGGTGCCCACCACCACCGTGGCCGTGATTCCCGTGACGTAGGGCGCCGTGTTCGATGTTGCGGCCATGACCGGGTACTCGGCGCCCACGGCGAGTTTCCAGTACCAGCTGCCGGACATCACCAGCACCTCCGCGTCGGCTCCCATCAGGTCCGAGTAGATGCGGCCATCCGAACGCAGCGCGAAGAAGCTGTCTCCCCACATGGCCAGATCCATGTAGATGGTGTCCTCATCGCTGGCACTGCCGGGGAAGTCGAACCAGGCGTTGGCGGGATCGGGGTCACGATAGACGCGTCCGTCCCGGCGCAGCGCGACCCAGCGCCCGAGGCTGTCCATGTCGAGGTCCGCATAGAGGTCGCCCAACTCGGGGTTGTCGTCAGAGGGAAGATGCGTAACCTGCTCGCCCCCGCCGCCGGGCGCGGCCGTGAGCAGGCCCCGGAACAGGGAACCGTCCGTACGCAGGGCATAGAGGTAGCCGTTCGTCGGGTGTACCTTGAGCGCCACCCAGATGCTGTCGTAGTCGTCGCCGTCGTCGCCCTCCCGGAAACGGAACAGCGGCTCGGTGTTGGTGTCCCGATACACGTTGCCGTCCGAGCGCAGGGAGTAGGTCGAGCCGCCGTGCCGCAGCAGCCGCGTGAACAGGTCGTCGTCGTTGGGCAGACTGGCAATGGTCACCTCGTTGGCCGCCAGCTTGCCGTCCCGCCGGATGGCGTACCGCGTCCCGCCATCGACGGCCATGGAGACCCAGTAGTCGTCGTCGTCACTGGGCAACCGGGTCGCCAGTTTGGCGCCGTTCATGGCGACCAGGCCGTCCCGGCGCAAGGCGTAGCGGTCGGCCCCCTCAACCTGCAAGTCCACCCAGGAGTCCTCCGGATCCTCTGCCGGCTGGCTCGGATCGAACTCCCCCGGGAGCGTCTCCACCGTGTTGCCGTTGATGGCCGTCTTGCCGGCCGCGTTGAGACCGTACAGGTACAGGTCCGCCTCCGCCGGGCAGGTACCCAGAAGAGCCAGTGCGGCGATGCCAGCCGCTCGTCCGACACGGTTGATCGTCATGAGATCGTGCCCTCCGGTGTTGTTCCGGGAATCGTGTGCGCCAGTGCCGCGTGGGTCCGTCTGGCACGGGTAGGCATCCGCCCGCAGCGAGCGCCATGCCACGCCGTGCCTGCATCGTAGCACGGACGATGCCACGATGCCATCGGCTGTCGCGTTAGTTGCTTTCCATAAACGGCTAAAGACGTGATGCCACGGTGTGACGAAAGGGGACTTCCTCCCCCCCCCGGCACACGACATATCGCGCGCGCCCCGAAATGCCGGGTCGCCCCCCGTACCCGCGAGCCTTCCCCGAGCCTGGAGCGCGAGCGTACCGCGAGCCTTCCCGGCGTGGACTGAGGCATTGCCAACTTCTTTCCGTTGCGCTTGCAGGGGCGGCACTTCCGGCGTATATTCAGTAATTTGGCCGCGGGGCTCATTTCCGCGCGTTTCCGGGACCGGCCTGTCGTCGGGACCACAGACAGGGAAGCGCGCTACGGCAACCAGACGAGACGAGAAACATGGCAGCCAGCAACCCAACCCCAACCCACAGCATCGATCTGAACAACATGCCCAGCATGGACGATCTGTTGTCCCAGGAGACCAAGAAGGTCCTCCAGGAGGGGCGCATTGTCCAGGGGCGCATCGCGGAGCGGCGGGACAACGGCATCCTGGTGGACATCGGCTACAAGGCCGAGGGTTTCGTCGACAGGGAGGAGTTCCGGGACTGGACCGAGCTGAAGGTCGGTCAGGTCATCGACGTCTATCTGGAGGAGATCGAGGACGAGGACAACATGCCGGTCCTGAGTTACCGCAAGGCGGAACTGCAGAAGGCATGGGACAACATCGTCACGAACTACCAGGAGGGGAGCAACATCCGGGGCGCGATCCGGCATCGGGTGAAGGGTGGACTGATCGTGGACGTCGGGGTGGAGGCCTTTCTGCCGGGCTCGCAGGTGGATCTGGGGCCGGTGCGGAACCTGGACGACTACCTGGGCAAGGAGTGCGATTTCCGCATTCTGAAGATCAACCCGGAGCGCCGCAACATCGTGGTGTCCCGGCGCGAGATCCTCGAAGAGGAACGGGCGGAACAGCGTGCCAAGCTGCTGGAAGAGCTGAAGCCCAACGAGATCCGCCGCGGGATGGTGAAGAACATCACCGATTTCGGCGCCTTTGTCGACCTCAACGGCATGGACGGACTGCTCCACATCACGGACATGTCCTGGGGCCGGGTCAATCACCCCAGCGAGGTCGTCAAGGTGGGGGAAGAGATCGACGTGATGATCCTGGACGTGGACCGGGGCCGGCAGCGTGTGAGCCTCGGGCTGAAGCAGAAGGAAGGGAATCCCTGGGACACGGTGGACGTCAAGTATCCCATCGGTTCGAGGGTGAAGGGGCGGGTGGTGAACGTGATGCCCTACGGCGGGTTCGTCGAGCTCGAGGAGGGCATCGAGGGTCTGATCCACGTATCCGAGATGAGCTGGACGAAGAAGATCAACCGCGGCAGCGACGTGTTGCAGGTGGGTGACGAGGTGGAGGCGGTGGTTCTGGACGTGCAGAAGGAGGCCCGCAAGATCAGCCTGGGTCTGCGTCAGACGATGCCGAACCCGTGGGAGGTCATTGCGGAGCAGTTCCCCAAGGGCACCAAGATCCGCGGCAAGGTCCGCAACATGACCAGCTACGGGGCCTTTGTCCAGATCCAGGACGACATCGACGGCATGATCCACGTCAGCGACATGAGCTGGACCCGCAAGGTCAACCACCCGAGCGAAGTGCTGCAGAAGGGCGATGAGATCGAGGCGGTGATCCTGGACATCGACCCCTCCCAGCAGCGCATCTCTCTCGGCATGCGGCAGCTCATGGACGACCCCTGGTCGAACATCGAGCAGCAGTACCGCGTGAACGACGTGGTCGAGGGCACGGTCACGAAGCTCGCCAGCTTCGGGGCTTTCGTGGAACTCGCCAACGGCGTGGACGGCCTGATCCACATTTCCCAGCTTGCGGACGAGCGGGTCAACCGGGTCCGGGATGTGGTCAATGTCGGCGACCACGTCAAGGCCCGTGTCGTGCGCATCGACGCCGAGGAGCGGCGCATCGGCCTCAGCCTCCGGGACGCGGCGGCGGACGGGGAATACGCCGCCGAATACGAAACCGCGCGCCCGACCGGCGAACTGCGCCCCGGCGACGACCTCGTGGCCATCGGCAACATCCTGGACGAAGCCTTCGCCGACGCACGCCTGGAACGGGACTCCGCCGCGACCGAGGGGGAACCCGCTCCGGGAGAACAAGCCCCCGAGGCGGACGCCCCCGCGGAGCCCGCCGCCGTTGCCCCCGAGGCGGACGCCCCCGAGGAGCCCGCGGCCGTTGCCCCCGAGGCGGACGCCCCCGCGGAGCCCGCGGCCGTTGCCCCCGAGGCGGACGCCCCCGAGGCGGCGCGGGAGGATGAGCAGGACACGGGAGAGGAGAACAGGGCGCCCTGACGGGCCGCAGAGGGTCTGCAGGCGCAGCGGGAACGCGTGCTCCCGGGCTTCGGCGCCGGCTCCCGGGGCCGCCAAAAAAGCCACGCCCGTCGGCTTGACGATGGGCCCGTTGGGCATACATTGTTCGACCTAGGATTTTCCGGGCGCCCACGTAGCTCAGTCGGTAGAGCGCGTCCTTGGTAAGGACGAGGTCACCGGTTCGAATCCGGTCGTGGGCTCCAGGATGAGGCGTACCGCGAGGTCTGCGGTCGCCGGCCGCCGGCGGACGCAGAGGATGCTGCGCGCCTCGGCAACGGCAGGCTGTCAGCCAGGAAGACGGCGTTGATTCATTCCATGCGATTGTGTTCAGTCAGGAGGTGAACGAAGATGGCCAAGGAAGTATTCCAGCGCACCAAGCCCCATGTCAACGTCGGCACCATCGGTCACGTTGATCACGGCAAGACGACGCTGACGGCAGCCATCACGAAGGTGCAGTCGTTGCGCGGCCTGTGCTCCTACGTGTCCTACGACGAGGTCGCCAAGGCGTCCGAGTCCCAGGGCCGCCGCGACGCGACCAAGATCCTGACCATTGCCACGTCGCATGTCGAGTACCAGAGTGAGAAGCGCCATTACGCTCACGTGGACTGCCCCGGTCATGCCGACTACGTCAAGAACATGATCACCGGCGCCGCCCAGATGGACGGCGCCATTCTGGTGGTCAGCGCGGTGGACGGCCCCATGCCGCAGACGCGCGAGCACATTCTGCTGGCCCGTCAGGTCGGTGTTCCCGCCATTGTCGTGTTCCTGAACAAGGTGGACGTGGTGGACGACGAGGAACTCATCGAGCTGGTGGAGATGGAGATTCGTGAACTCCTTGCCAAGTATGAGTTCCCGGGTGACGACACCCCGATCATCCGGGGTGCGGCCCTGGGCGTGGTCCAGGTCACCGACCCGGATGACCCGCGGGCTGCCTGCATTCGCGAGCTGATGGAAGCCTGCGACTCCTTCATTCCGGAGCCGGCCCGGCCGATCGACCAGCCCTTCCTGATGCCCATCGAGGACGTGTTCTCGATCGAGGGTCGCGGTACGGTGGTGACGGGTCGTGTCGAGCGCGGCATGATCAAGACGGGTCAGGAAGTCGAGATCGTCGGCATCCGTCCGACCTCGAAGACGACGGTGACGGGTGTGGAGATGTTCCGCAAGATCCTGGATCGTGGCCAGGCCGGCGACAACATCGGCTGCCTGCTGCGCGGGGTGAAGAAGGAGGACGTCGAACGCGGCCAGGTCCTGGCTGCCCCCGGTTCCATCACCCCCCACACCAAGTTCAAGGCCGAGGTGTACGTCCTGAGCAAGGATGAGGGTGGGCGCCACACGCCGTTCTTCAACGGCTACCGGCCCCAGTTCTACTTCCGCACGACGGATGTGACCGGGGTCGTTGACCTGCCCGAGGGTACCGAGATGGTGATGCCCGGGGACAACATCAACATGACCATCGAGCTGATCGCCCCCATTGCCATGGAGCGGACCCTGCGTTTCGCCATCCGCGAGGGTGGACGCACGGTGGGTGCGGGCCGCGTCACGGAGATCATTCAGTAACGGGACCCTGGCACGCCGGGGCGCGGCCCCCGGGAGGAGCATCCCCTCGGGGGTGTGATCCGGTGGGGCGCGTCCGCTGCGGGGTACCCAAAGCATCGAGGGTGCGGCCATGCCGTCCGAGATCATCACATTGGCCTGTACCGAGTGCAAGCGCCGGAACTACACCACGGTGAAGAACCGCCGCAATACGTCGGGACGAATCGAGCTGAAGAAGTTCTGCCCCTTCGAGCGGAAGGCGACGTTGCATCGGGAAACCCGCTGAGCAGGTGGCAGACCGTGGTCTGTGAATGGTGCAGGTGAGTAGCTCAATTGGTAGAGCAGCGGTCTCCAAAACCGCAGGTCGCAGGTTCGATTCCTGTCTCACCTGCCAGCTTCTCACCCACGCCGGAATCTAGCGTCAGGAGCAGGGCAGCCCGGGGTACGGGCAGGTACACGTCCATGGTCAACCCGATTGAGAAGATCAGGAAAGCATACCACGACACGGTCACGGAGCTGAAGAAGTGCACCTGGCCGACGTGGAACGAGCTCGTTGACAGTACGGTGGTCGTCATCGTCTCGGTTGCCATCCTCAGCGTTTTCGTGGGAGCCACCGACTGGGTCGTGCGCGCGGTCATTCAGGTGCTCACGGTCAGCCGCTAGAGGACGGCCGGGCCCGGAGGATGCCACGGATGGCGTCTCCGCGGTGGGATTACACAGGACAGGGCAGCGATGAGCGACACGCAGCATGACCGGGCCCAGTGGTTCGTGGTCCAGACCATGTCGGGCCAGGAATTCAAGGTCAAGCAGAGCATCGAGCGGCGCCGGGAGAGCGAGGGTCTGGCGGATTTGGTCCTGGAGGTGGTGATCCCCACCGAGAAGGTGTCCGAACGCCGCCAGGGGCGCCGGGTGACCACCGAGCGCAAGCTCTATCCCGGCTACATCCTGATGAAGGCGTGCCTGTTCGAGGAGGACGGCAAGACCAACCACAAGGCCTGGTACTTCATCCGGGACACGCAGGGAATCATCGGTTTCATCGGCGGGGAGAAGCCGGTCCCGCTCTCGCCCCAGGAAGTGGACGAGATGCTGCAGCAGTGCCAGGCCAGTGAGGAGGCCAGCAAGCCGAAGGTCCAGTTCCAGATCGGCGAAACGGTGACGATCCGCGACGGCGCCTTCGAGAACTTCGAGGGCGTCATCGAGAACGTGGATTCGGACCGCGGCAAGCTGCGGGTGTCGGTCAGCATTTTCGGGCGCTCCACCCCGGTGGAAGTGGAGTATTGGCAGGTCGAGCGCGCCTGATTGCCCGGCGTGTCTCGGGAACGGAAGCTGGTAACACAGCAGACGTGCCCCTGGGAGAGTCCCTGTCAGCTCTGACCAGCGGCGCGAAGAAAGGGAACCATGGCAAAGAAAGTCGTTGGCGTGGTGCGTTTGCAGATTCCCGCCGGCGCCGCCAATCCGGCCCCACCCGTGGGACCGGCCCTGGGCCAGGCCGGCGTGAACATCATGGAATTCTGCAAGCAGTTCAACGCTGCGACCCAGGGGCAGGCCGGGCTGGTCATCCCGGTGGTCATCACGGTCTATCAGGACCGCTCCTTCACCTTCATCACCAAAAGCCCTCCCGCGGCGGTGCTGCTGAAGAAGGCGGCGAATCTGGCGAGCGGCGCCAAGACGCCGGGCCGGGAGACGGTGGGGAAGGTGACCCGCGGAGATGTCGAGGCCATCGCCGAGACGAAGAAGGAGGACCTCAACGCCCGGGACCTGGACGCAGCAGTGCGGATCATTGCCGGAACGGCGCGAAGCATGGGAATCGAGGTGAGCGATGAAGAGAAGTAAGCTTTATCGCGCCCGGTTGCAGGCCGTCGATCGGCAGACGCGGTATCCCGTGGAAGACGCCATCGTCCTCCTCAAGGGGCTTCCCGTCCCCAAGTTCGACGAGACCGTCGAACTGGCCTTCAAGCTGGGCGTCGACCCGCGGCAGTCCGACCAGGTGGTACGGGGAGCGATCGTCCTGCCCCGTGGGATCGGCAAGGCCGTGCGGGTGGCCGTGATTGCCGAAGGCGAGGCCGCGCAGAAAGCCCGGGACGCGGGTGCCGATACGGTCGGTTTCGAGGACGTGCTGGAGCGGATCAAGGGCGGCTGGCTGGAGTTCGATGTCCTGATCGCGACGCCCGACGCCATGCGCCAGGTGCGTACCCTGGGACGCATCCTGGGGCCCCGGGGCCTGATGCCCAACCCCAAGACGGGTACGGTGACCGACGACACGGCGCTGGCCGTGCAGGAAGCCAAGGCGGGCCGGGTGGAATACCGCTGCGACCGCGGCGGCTGCGTGCACATGCCGATCGGAAAGCTGTCGTTCCCTGCGGAAGCCCTGGCCGAAAACGCCCAGGCGGCGGTGCAGACCATTCTGCGTGCCAGGCCGGTCGCGGCCAAGGGCACGTACCTGGTGGCCGCGACCCTGTGCTCGACCATGAGTCCGGGGATTCGCCTGGACATCAGGAATGCGGTGAAGGCATAAAGCGGATGAGACCGGAAAAGCAACAACTGGCTCAGGACATTCGGGCCCTGATCGACTCCTCTTCGAGTCTGTTCCTGATCAGCTACAAGGGCCTCACAACGGCTGCGTTCGGCGAACTGCGTCGGGTCCTGGACCCGGTGGGCAGCGAGTGCCACGTGGTGCCGAACCGGCTGTTCAGGATCGCGGCTTCGGAGAGCGGACTGACGACGGTGGCGGACATCGACCTGCGGGAGGACACGGCCCTGGTGACCGGGGGCAGCGATCCCGTGGCGGTGGCCAAGGTCCTGCGGGATTTCGCCAAGGATCATCCCCAGACGAGCATCAAGCTCGGGGTCCTGGAGGGCAGGCTGTGCACTGCCGCGGAAGCGGTGTCGTTGGCCGGCCTCCCCCCACGCGAGGTGCTGTTGGCGCAGCTCCTCGGGTTACTCCAGGCGCCGGCGTCCCAGCTGGTCCGGGTGCTGCAGGCCAAGGTGGCGAGTGTGGTGTACGTGCTGAGCGCGTACTTGAACGAGAAAGAGAAAGCAGCCTAATCACGTACGGAGGATTTCAGGCATGTCAGACGAAACAAAAGCGACCGTCTCCGGCGAAATGGAGAAGTTCATCGCCTTCATCGAGAATCTCACGGTTCTTGAGCTGTCGCAACTGGTCAAGGCCCTCGAGGACCGCCTGGGCGTAAGCGCCGCGGCGCCCATGGCCGTTGCGGCCGTTGGTGCGGGTGCGCCTGCCGGCGAAGCGCCCGCCGAAGAAGAGAAGACCGAGTTCGACGTCCTGCTGGTCGCGGGTGGCGAGAAGAAGATTGCCGTGATCAAGGTGGTGCGGGCCGTGACGGGTCTGGGTCTGAAGGAGGCCAAGGACCTGGTTACCGAGGCCCCGAAGCCCGTGAAGACCGGCATCCCCAAGGACGAGGCCGAGAAGATCAAGGCCGACCTGGAGGAAGCCGGGGCGACGGTCGAGCTCAAATAGCGTTACGCCGACCAGACGGCATGGATCGGCATCCAGGGGCGTCGGGAGGATGGCGGCTGTCCGTCCTCCCGGCGACCCTTTGTGGCATGCACGGAACGGCGGTGTTTCCAGCAACCCTTTTTGCGAGGCGGAACAGGCATGGGTGAGCGACAGAACTTCGGGAAACTCCGGGATGTGCTTGAGGTCCCCGACCTGATCGGGATCCAACTTCAATCCTACGTGGACTTTCTGCAGCGGGGCGTGCCCCCGGACAAGCGCCGGAAGCAGGGGTTCCAGGAGGTTTTTCTCGAAGTTTTTCCCATCGAGAGTTTTGATCAGAACTGTGTTCTGGACTTCGTGCGCTACGAGATCGGGGAGCCGAAGGTGCCGTTGGTGGACTGTCTCAAGGACGGCGGCACCTTTGCGGCGCCGCTGCACATCGTGTTCCGCCTGAAGACGACCAAGGACACGAAGGAAGAACGCGTCTACATGGGCGACATCCCCATCATGACGGACCGCGGCAGCTTCGTCATCAACGGCGCGGAGCGGGTCATCGTCAGTCAGCTGCACCGCTCCCCCGGGATCTGCTTCGAGAGTTCGCGTCACGCCAGCGGCCGCATCCTCTACTCCTTCCGCATCATCCCCGACCACGGCAGCTGGATGGAGGTGCAGTTCGACATCAACGATCACGTGTTCATCTACCTGGACCGCCGCCGCCGCCGGCGCAAGTTCCTGATCTCGACCTTCCTGCGGGCGATCGGATACGACACGACCCGGGAACTGCTCGAGGTGATGTACGAAGTGCGCCGGGAGAAGGTCGCCAGGCTGGCCAAGACCGAAGACCCGTCCGTCTTCTATACGGCAGCCGACATCCGTCTCGATGGGGTCGCCGAGGGGGAAGCCCTGGTGCCCGGCCTCGAGTCCCTGAACGCCGAGGTCCTGAAGAGCCTGAAGAAGGCCGGGATCGCCGAGATCGAGGTGGTGGACACCTCGGCCCTTGGCGACGCGTTCATCCGTTGCCTGCAGCGGGACCCCACCAGCAGCAGCGAGGAAGCGCTCAAGGAGATCTACCGCCGGCTGCGCCCCGGAGACCCCCCCAACGTCAACAATGCCAGGCAGTTGTTCAAGCGTCTGTTCTTCGATGTCCGGCGCTACGACCTGGGGTTGGTGGGCCGGCACAAGATCAACCAGAAGCTGGCCGACCTGTTCGGGATGCTGAAGCTGGAGACCCCGGCGTCCGACATGCGTACGCTGGCCAAGGAAGACCTCGTGGCCGCAACCGCGTACCTCATGCAGTTGCGCAACGGCGACGGCCAGGTGGACGACATCGACCACCTCGGGCGCCGGCGCGTGCGCACCGTGGGCGAGCTGCTGCAGAACCAATGCCGGGTCGGCCTGGTGCGCACGGAAAGGCTCGTGCGGGAACGCATGACCCTCTTCGACATGAACGGAGACGAGGTGACCCCCTCGAAACTCGTCAACCCCAAGGCCCTTGCCGGCGTCATCCGCGACTTCTTCGGCCGCAACCAGCTCAGTCAGTTCATGGACCAGACCAACTGCCTGGCCGAGCTGACCAACAAGCGTCGCCTGAGCGCCCTCGGCCCGGGGGGACTGAGCCGGGAACGCGCCGGATTCGAGGTCCGCGACGTCCATTCCAGCCACTACGGCCGCGTCTGTCCCATCGAAACCCCGGAAGGACCCAACATCGGCCTGATCTCCTCCCTCGCCCTCTATGCCCGCATCAATGACTTCGGCTTCATCGAGACGCCCTACCGCCGCGTGCGCAATGGACGGGTCGGCAACGAGATCGACTTCCTGGCCGCGGACGTCGAGGAACGCTATGTCGTCGCCCAGGCCAACGCACCCCTGGACGCGAAGAACCACTTCGCCAACGAATACGTGCTGTCACGCCTGCGCGGCGACTCGGGAGAACACCCTGCCGGCGAGGTGGAGTACATGGACGTGTCCCCGAAGCAGCTCGTCAGCGCCGCGGCGGGACTCATCCCGTTCCTCGAACACAACGACGCGAACCGGGCCCTCATGGGTTCGAACATGCAGCGGCAGGCCGTACCCGTCATCCAGCCGGAGGCGCCCTACGTGGGCACGGGTCTCGAAGGGGTGGTGGCACGGGATTCCCGGGCCGTCGTCTGCGCCGACTGCGACGGCGTGGTTGTGTCCGCCACCGCCGACCGCATCGTGGTGGCCCCCGGCGGCAGGAAGCACACCGACGAGCGGCGCGTTTACGAACTCTACAAGTTCATGCGCTCGAATGCGTCGACCATCATCACCCAGCGCCCCGTCGTACGCACCGGCGACACGGTCAAGAACGGGCAGGTGATTGCGGACGGGGCCAGCACGGACGGCGGCGAACTGGCCCTCGGGCGCAACGCGATGGTGGCCTTCATGCCCTGGCGGGGCTACAACTTCGAGGATGCCATCGTGGTCAGCGACAGGCTGGTGCGGGAGGATACCTACACGAGCATCCACATCAGCGAGTACGACATCACGGCCCGGGACACCAAACTCGGCCCCGAGGAAATCACCCGGGACATCCCCAACGTGGGCGAAGAAGCCCTGCGGAACCTCGACAGCGAGGGCGTGATCCGGATCGGCGCCGAAGTCAAGGCGGGGGATATCCTGGTCGGCAAGATCACGCCCAAGAGCGAGACCGAGCTGGCGCCGGAGGAACGCCTGCTGCGCGCCATCTTCGGCGAGAAGGCGGCGGACGTCAAGGACAGCAGCCTGCTGGTCTCCGGAGGCAGCTCCGGAATCGTCATGGACGTGCGGATCGAGCGCAAGGTGGACCCCACCAAGGAGAAGCTCACGCGCCAGGAAGTCCGCCGCCAGGTCAAGGAGGCCGGCAACCTCTACAAGGCCCAGATCGGCGAAATCCTGGACGAACTGGCAGACAAGCTGGCTGACATCCTCCTCGGCTCCAAGCTCCCCGTGCCCATCTGCAAGACCGAGGCGGCGGGCGGCGGCGAGATCATCCCCGCGGACCGCAAGATCACCAAGGTGATGCTCAAGCGCCTGGCCCAGTGCTACGAATACTACGTCCTGCCGGAGGGCCCGGCCAAGGACCAGATCGACGAGATCGTGCGGGGTTTCCGGCTGCGGATTCGGGACATCGCCCTGCGCCAGGACGAGACCATCGAGCGCCTGGAGACCGGCGACGGCAGCGACCCCGGCATCATCAAGAGCGTCAAGGTCTACGTGGCCAGCAAGCGGCGCCTGGCGGTGGGAGACAAGATGGCGGGCCGTCACGGCAACAAGGGTATTGTCGCCAAGATCGTGCCCGTGGAGGACATGCCCTTCATGGCGGACGGCACGCCGGTGGACGTCGTGCTCAATCCTCTGGGCGTGCCCAGCCGCATGAACGTCGGCCAGGTGCTCGAGACCCACGTCGGCTGGGCCGCCAGCATTCTCGGCCTGAAGGTGGCCACTCCGGTCTTTGACGGCATGAACGAGGCGGCGATCCACCAGCTTCTCGGGGAAGCCAAGAAGCTCAAGGTCAAAGAGATGGGCTGGAAGATCCGGCGGGACGGCGCCGTGGTGGATGACCGCGGCCGGGATCGCACGGAGTGCCTGGTGGATACGGACGGCAAGACCCGCCTCTTCGACGGCCGCACCGGGACGCCCTTCGCACAACGGGTCATGGTGGGCCAGATCTACATGCTCAAGCTCGACCACCTCGTGGTCAACAAGATCCATGCCCGGGCCGTGGGACCCTATTCCCTCGTCACCCAGCAGCCTCTCGGCGGCAAGGCCCAGCACGGGGGGCAGCGCTTCGGCGAGATGGAGGTGTGGGCACTGGAAGCCTACGGCGCAGCGCACACCCTGCAGGAAATGCTCACCGTCAAGAGTGACGACGTGGTGGGCCGGACCAAGATCTACGAGTCCATCATGCGGGGGGACTGCACCCTCGAAGCCGGAACGCCCGAGAGCTTCAACGTTCTCATGCGTGAAATGATGAGCCTGTGCCTGGATGTGCGCGTGCGACGCGGCAAAGGGGCGTTGGCCTGACGGACAACCCTGCGGACGGCAGACCGAACAGATTCCCATAGGAGGGCTGTATCCTTGGATACCAGCGCGTTGCGACAGGTCCTGGGTATTGACGAGAGCGACGAGCAGACGTGCGTAACCATCGGCGTCGCGTCGCCCGAGACCATCCGCTCCTGGAGCCGGGGAGAGGTCAGAAACCCGGAAACCATCAACTACCGCTCCTTCAAGCCCGAAAAGGGCGGGCTGTTCTGCGAACGCATCTTCGGGCCCACCCGGGACTGGGAGTGCAATTGCGGCAAGTACAAGCGCATCAAGCACAAGGGCATCGTCTGCGACCGCTGCGGCGTGGAGGTGACGCAGGCCCGCGTGCGGCGTGAGCGTATGGGCCACATCGAACTCGCCGTGCCCGTCTCCCATGTCTGGTTCTTCAAGTGCATGCCGAGCCGGATCGGGCTGATGCTGGACATGACCGCCCGGGCCCTCGAACGCATCATGTACTACGAGGACTGGATCGTCGTCGACCCCGGAGACACGCCCCTGGAGGCGTGCATGCTCCTCAGCGACGAGCAGTACCGCAAGTGCCGCCAGGAATACGGGGACGCCTTCGTCGCCGGCATGGGGGCCGAGGCCATCCAGAACCTCCTCGGCCGCATCAACCTGCCCCAGTTGCGGGGGGAGCTGGAAGAGGAAATGCGCAACACCAAGAGCAAGGCGAACCGCAAGAAGATCGCCAAGCGCATGCGGCTGGTGGAAGGGTTCATGCAGAACAACATGGACCCGCGCTGGATGGTGCTGACCGTGCTGCCCGTCATCCCACCCGACCTGCGTCCCCTGGTCCCCCTCGAAGGCGGCCGCTTCGCCACCAGCGACCTCAACGACCTCTACCGCCGCGTCATCAACCGCAACAACCGTCTCAAGAACCTCCTCCAACTGCGGACCCCGGAGGTGATCATCCGCAACGAGAAACGCATGCTCCAGGAAGCCGTGGACGCCCTCATGGACAACGGCCGTCACGGCCGCCCGGTCACCGGCACCGGAAACCGGCCCCTCAAGAGCCTCAGTGACATGCTCAAGGGCAAGCAGGGACGGTTCCGGCAGAACCTCCTCGGCAAACGCGTCGACTACAGCGGCCGTTCGGTCATCGTCGTCGGGCCGGAGCTGCGCCTGCACCAGTGCGGACTGCCCAAGGAGATGGCCCTCGTCCTGTTCGAACCCTTCATCATGCGCCGCCTCAAGGAGAAGGGCTACGTCCATACCGTGCGCAGCGCCAAGAAACTGATCGAGCGGCATGCGTCCGTGGTCTGGGACACCCTGGACGAGGTGATCAAGGGGCACCCCATTCTGCTCAACCGCGCCCCCACGCTGCACCGTCTCAGCATCCAGGCCTTCGACCCGATTCTCATCGAGGGTCAGGCCATCCGGCTGCACCCGCTGGTCTGTGCCGCCTACAACGCGGACTTCGACGGCGACCAGATGGCCGTGCACGTCCCCCTGTCCAACGAGGCACAGCTCGAAGCCAAGCTCCTGATGCTGGCGCCCAACAACATCTTCTCGCCGGCCAACGGGCGCCCGATCACGACCCCGAGCCAGGACATCACCCTGGGCGTATACTACCTCACCTACGACGACAAACGCCGCAGGGCCCAGTTCGACAAGCAGTTGGCGGACCACAAATCCGGGGCCTCCCGGGTCCTGCCGCCCGCCTTCAACGGCTACTTCGAGGTCCTGCGGGCCCTCGACGCGGGGGCCATCCACACCCACGACTGCTTCCTCCTGCGCAATCCCGACCGGGGCAGGACGACGGCCTGGGGCGACCCGGATGCAGCCTACATCCGCACCACGGCGGGACGCTGCATCTTCATGGAAATCTGGCCCCCGGAGATGGGCTTCAACAACAAGCCCGTCGGCAAGAAGGGCCTCGGACAGATGGTCAAGGACTGCTACGAGCAGGTCGGACGCGAAGCCCTCGTCCATGTCCTCGACCGCCTCAAGGACCTCGGATACGAGTACGCCACCTGGGCCGGATTCTCCATCGGCATCACCGACATGATCATCCCCGAGGACAAGGCGACGCGGATCGCCGAGGCCCAGGAGCGGATCAACAAGGTGCGGGAGCAGCGCCAGCAGGGCGTGATCACGGAGCTGGAACGGTACAACAAGTGCGTCGACGTCTGGACGCAGGCCAACAACGAACTGGCCGCGAAGCTGTTCCAGGTGCTCGAACGCAACGAGGGCAAGGACGAAATCAACCCCGTCTTCGCCATGCTGGACTCCGGCGCCCGCGGCAGCAGGGACCAGGTGCGGCAGCTCGCCGGCATGCGCGGCCTCATGGCCAAACCGTCCGGCGACATCATCGAGCGGCCCATCCTCTCGAACTTCCGGGAAGGCCTGACGGTGCTGGAGTACTTCATCAGCTCCCATGGCGCCCGCAAGGGTCTGGCGGACACGGCCCTGAAGACGGCGGACTCGGGGTACATGACCCGCAAGCTGGTGGACGTCGCCCACGACGTGGTCTGCGTCGAGTCGGACTGCGGCACCGTGAACGGGATCTGGGTGCGTGCCATTCGCGAGGGCGAAGAGGACATGGTGCCCCTGGAAGACCGCATCGGCGGCCGTTTCAGCGTGGACGACATCCACGATCCCCTCTCCGGAGACCCCAACAACCTGCTGGTCGCCGCCGGGGACGAAATCACCCCGGAAATCGCCCGCAGGATCGTGGACTGCGGCATCGAGTCCGTGCATATCCGTTCGGTGCTGACCTGCGAGAGCGAACGGGGCATCTGCTGCAAGTGCTACGGCCGCAATCTGGCCACCGGAGAGCTGCCCCTCGAAGGGGACGCGCTGGGGATCATCGCGGCCCAGTCCATCGGAGAACCCGGCACGCAGCTGACGATGCGGACATTCCACTACGGGGGCACCGCGGCGGCTTCCTTCCGCGATCCCTTCCATCGCGCCCGCCTCGGCGGCGTGCTGCGCCTGGAAGACGCGCGCTACGTCAAGGAGAAGGGCGGCAGCTTCGTGGTCCTCAACAAGAACGGCCGGGCCGTGATCGAGGACGCGGAGGGTACCGAGGTCGAGAGCTACGACCTCATCCCGGGAGCGATCATCAACAAGACGGAGGGCGACCGCATCGAGGCCGGAGAGATCTTCGTGCGCTGGGACCCCTACAACGTGCCCATCATCACCAAGACCGGCGGCCGGCTCGAATACCGCGACCTGATCGAAGGCGTGACCATGAAACGCGAGATCAGCGAGGGCAGCGGCTCGGAGGAAACCACCGTCCTCGAACACCGCGAAGACCTCCACCCCCAGTTGGTCATCGTCGACCCCAGCGGGGAAGTCAACGACCATTACAGCCTGCCCGCAGGCGCCCATATCATGGTGGCCGAGGGCATCGAGGTCCATGGCGGCGAGACCCTGGCCAGAACGCCGCGTCAGAGCGTGCGGACCAAGGACATCACCGGGGGGCTGCCCCGGGTGGCGGAGCTGTTCGAGGCCAGGCGTCCCAAGGAGGCCGCCGAGATCGCCCGCATCGACGGCATCGTCGAACTCGGCAGGATCAACCGCGGCCGCCGCAACATCACCATCCGGGACCCCGAGAACGACCAGGTCGAGGACCACGTCATCCCGGCCGGCAAGCGCGTGGTCGTGTTCAACGGCGACTTCGTCCGCAAGGGTGACCAGCTGACCGACGGCGCGGTCGTGCCGCACGAGATCCTCGAAGTCTGCGGCCCGCAGGACCTGCAGACCTACCTCGTCAACGAGGTGCAGGAAGTCTACCGCCTGCAGGGCGTCGAGATCAACGACAAGCACGTCGAGATCATCGTCCGCCAGATGATGCGCAAGGTCCGGATCACCGAACCCGGCACCACCCGGTTCCTCTTCGGCGAAGCCGTCGACCGGCGCGAATTCCTCGACGAAAACGCCCGGGTCGTGGCCGAAGGCGGTCAACCCGCCGAAGCACAGCCGATCCTCCTCGGCATCACCAAGGCGTCCCTGGCTACCGACAGCTTCATCTCCGCCGCGTCTTTCCAGGACACGACACGCGTGCTCACCGAAGCCGCAACCTACGGACGCGTCGACTACCTCCGCGGCTTCAAGGAAAACGTCATCATGGGCCACCTGATCCCGGCAGGCACCGGCTACAGCCGCGTCCTCAATGTCAAGCTGGAACGGGCCGCGGAAGCCGAGGAGGAAGAGAAAGAGAAGGCCCCCGAGACCCGCGCGCCCGCCAGCGCCAAGGACGCCGCGGCGGCAGCACGTGCCGAAGCCGAACGGCTCCTGGACTTCTGAGCCGTGCACGGACCGTTGCAGGTGCCCACGGGAGCGCCGCCGGCGCTCGCGAGCTTCCCCGGGCCTGGAGCGCGAGCGTACTCGCGAGCTTCCCGGCGTTGACGGAGGCTGTACGCCGCGTACGCCCCATTTGCCCTTTGCGGCCGGCCTTGACTTGCCGACCCGGCGCGCTAGATTGTTGAGCTTGTGCTTCTGACACGTTCATGCAAGGAATGAAGAATGCCGACCATCAACCAGCTCGTGCGAAGCGGCCGCAGCACGAAGGCCCGGAAGAACAAGGTCCGCGCGTTGGCCCAGTGTCCGCAGCGTCGAGGCGTCTGCCTCCAGGTGACCACGCGTACCCCGAAAAAGCCCAATTCGGCCCTGCGGAAGATCGCCAGGGTCCGTCTCACCAACGGCCAGGAGATCACGGCCTACGTCGGTGGCGAGGGGCATAACCTGCAGGAGCACAGCGTCGTGCTGGTGCGCGGGGGACGTGTCCGGGACCTGCCGGGCGTGCGCTACCATGTGGTGCGCGGCGCGCTGGATTCTCTCGGCGTGGAGGCGCGCCGGCGTGGGCGCAGCAAATACGGGGCCAAGCGTCCCAAGTGATCCACTCGGCAGCCATGACATGGGCCGATGGGCAAGGTGCAGATGCGGTCCTGCGGCACATCCTGACGGGGTGTAGGCAGGGGTCTGCCGGCAAACAGGGCGGTTCGGACCGCCACAACGACGGGGTAGACAGGGCGACGGCATGAGAAGGCGCAGGGCGGAAAAACGTCAGATTACACCGGATGTTCGCTTCAACAGCGAGCTTGTGGCACGCCTGATCAGCACGATCATGGAGCGTGGCAAGCGGTCCACGGCCGAGCACATCGTCTACGGGGCCCTGGATGCCATCGGGGAACGCCGCAAGGACGTCGAACCCCTCGAAGTCTTCCTGCAGGCCCTCGAAAACGTGCGTCCGCGTCTCGAAGTCAAGAGCCGACGCGTCGGCGGCGCCACCTACCAGGTGCCCATCGAGGTGGTGCCGGAACGCCAGGTCGCGGTGGCGTTGCGCTGGATCGTGCAGTACGCCCGCGCGCGCCGCGGTATGCCCATGGGACGTGCCCTGGCGGCCGAGCTGATGGATGCCTACGACAATACGGGCAACGCGGTGAAAAAGCGCGACGACACGCACAAGATGGCCAACGCGAACAAGGCCTTTGCCCATTACCGGTGGTAAACGGGGGTTGACGCCTTTCCGGCGCATGTACGGTGTGCAGTCATGCCAGACGAAGCGGGAAACAACGGCGCCTCTGTCGCCGCCCCAAGGCGGGCGGTCCCGCTTGCGCGCGTGCGCAATATCGGCATCATGGCGCACATTGACGCCGGGAAGACGACCCTGACCGAGCGCATCCTCTACTACACCGGCGTGACGCCCTTCGTGGGGGAAGTCCACGAGGGGACGGCCACCATGGACTGGATGATCCAGGAGCGGGAGAGGGGTATCAGCATCACCAGTGCCGCCACGGTGTGCCCTTGGCGCGAACACCGCATCCATCTCATCGATACCCCCGGCCACGTGGATTTCACTGCCGAGGTGGAGCGCAGTCTGCGGGTCCTCGACGGCGCGGTGGCGGTGTTCTGCGGCATGCACGGGGTGCAGCCCCAGTCCGAGAAGGTCTGGCGCCAGGCCCGACGGCACGGGATTCCCGTGATCGCCTTCGTGAACAAGATGGATCGTCCCGGCGCCAGCCTCCACAACGTGGTCCAGAGCATTCAGGCCAAACTCCATCCCACCCCATTGCCCATCCAGTTCCCCCTCGGCGACGCCTCCGGGTTCCGCGGGGTCGTGGACCTGGTCACCATGCGGGCCGTCCTCTTCGACGGACACCACGGCATGTCCGAAGAGCCCATCCCCGCAGAGGTCGAAATCGACGCCGAGGTGGGGCGGGCACTGCTGGTGGAATGCCTGGCCGAAATCGACGACGTCATCATGGACCGCTTCCTCAACGGCACGGAACCGACACCCGAAGAACTGCGGCACGCCCTGCGCGGCGGGACCCTCCGCGGAGACGTCGTGCCCGTGCTCTGCGGCAGCGCCCTGCACAACATGGGCGTGCGGCTGCTGCTCGACTCCGTGCTGGACTACCTGCCTTCGCCGGTCGACCGGGATACGGTTCCCGGCATCGAGCCGGTCAGTGGCCGGCACGTCTGTCGACGCGTTGACGACGACGAGGCGTTCTCGGCCGTTGCCTTCAAGATCGCCGGCTGCCGGCGTTCCGGTCGCCTGGCGTACGTGCGGATCTACAGCGGCACGGCCCGCCCGGGAATGGTCGTGCGCAATGCCCGCACCGGCGCCGATGAACGCCTCCAGGGCGTCCTCCAGGTCCACGCCGACCAGGCCGCCGAACGCCTGGGCGCCTTCAGTGGCGACATCGCGGCCGTCACCGGCCTGAGCGAGGAGACACGCACCGGAGATACCCTCTGCGCCCCGGATGCACCCATCGCCCTGGCGCCGGTCTCGTTCCCGGAACCCGTCGTCAGCATGGCCGTGGAAGCCTGCGCCGCGGAAGACCGCGAACGCCTCCACGAAGCCCTGCGGCAGATCGCCTACGAAGACCCCACCTTCCGGGTGCGGACGGACTGCGGTACCGGCCAGACCCTCATCGCCGGCATGGGCGAACTCCACCTCGACATCGTCCGGGACCGGCTCGAACGCGACTTCGGCGTCCGCATCCTGGTGGGATGCCCCCGCGTCAACTACCGCGAAACCGTCCTCCGACCCGCCGCCGCCCAGATGACCTTCGTCCGGCAGACGGGGATGGTGCGGCAGTACGCCGCCATCTCCCTTGACGTCGTGCCTCTGTCCCCGGGGCAGGGGTTCAGCGTCTCCATCGAGGCCCCCGAGGAACGGCTCCCGAGTGTCTTCGTCAATGCGGTTGAGGCCGGCGTCCGGGAAGCGGCCGCGAACGGGGTGGACGGGGATCGGCCGTTGACCGACTGCCACGTGCGGGTGTCCGATGGCGCCTACGATGCCGGGGATTCCACGGACCTGGCCTTCCGTACGGCGGCTGCTCTGGCGCTCCGGGACGCGGTGCGCAAGGGCGGCGTGACGGTCCTCGAACCCATCCTGGCCGTCGAGGTGACCTCGCCGCGGGAACACATGGGAGAGGTCATCGGCGACCTGTCCAGTCGCCGGGGACGGATCACGGAAGTCGACACGGCGGCCATGGGGGCGGCGCGCATCAACGCCCACGTTCCCCTGGCGGAGCTGTTCGGGTATGCCACCGCGCTGCGCTCCCTCACCCGAGGACGGGCGGACGTCGTGGCGGAGCCGTCCCACTACGAGCCGGTTCCGGCTGAGTCAACGAAATAGCACGAGAGAGGCCCGAGAACAGACATGGCAGGCAGGCAAACCATACGCATCCGGCTCCAGGCCTTCGAACACGGGATCTTGGATCAATCCACCGGGGAGATCGTCAGCACGGTCAAACGGACCGGCGCTCACGTCGCCGGCCCCATCCCGTTGCCGACGCGGATCGAGCGCTTTACCGTGAACCGCTCTCCCCATGTGGACAAGAAATCCATGGAGCAGTTCGAGATCCGCACCCACAAGCGGGTCCTCGACATCATTGACCCGACGGCGAAGACGGTTGACGAACTGAAGAAACTCAACCTCCCGGCCGGCGTCGACATCAGCATCAAGATCTGAGCGGGAGGACCACACCCATGACCAAAGGACTGATCGGCAGAAAACTCGGCATGACCCACGTCTACGACGCGGAAGGAAACGTGATCGCGGTCACGGTCATCCAGGCCGGCCCCTGTCCCGTGCTCGCCCTCCGTACCCGGGAGCGGGACGGCTACAGCGCCATGCAGCTGGGCTTTGGCGCGCGTAAACCCAAGAACGTCACCAAGGCCGTGCGCGGGCACGTCCGAGCGGCCGGGCTGGAGGATACGCCGCCCGCGGTCATCCAAGAGGTCCGTCTGGATGCGGACCCGACGGCGAGCGTGGGGGACGTCGTGGGGGCGGGGGTGTTTGCGAAGGACGAGTACGTGGACGTGTCGGGCCTCACCAAGGGCAAGGGGTTCCAGGGCGTCGTTCGGCGCTGGCGCTTTGGCGGCGGTCGTGCCTCCCATGGCGGCGGCTGGCATCGTCGAACGGGCTCCATCGGCATGAACGTCAGTCCGGCCCGGGTGCAGAAGAACAAGAAGATGCCAGGCCACATGGGCAACGTCATGCGTACCGTGCAGAACTTGCGTGTCGTCGATGTGCGCGCGGATGAGAATCTGATCCTGGTCCAGGGAGCCATCCCGGGGGCCACGGACGGCATGGTACTCGTGCGCAACGCCGTGAAGCGATAGGAGCGCAACCTGACCATGTCTACCACCATATCCGTTGTCAATGCCAAAGCCGATGCACCCGCCGAAATCGAGCTCCAGGATGGCTGGCTCGAACGCGATCGGGGCGAACAGGCGGTGCACGACTCCGTCGTCGCTTACCTCGCCGGACGCCGGGCCGGGACCGCCAGCACCAAAACCCGCAGCTATATCCGGGGCAGCAGCAGCAAGCCCTGGCGGCAGAAGGGCACCGGGCGCGCCCGGGCCGGCAGCCGCAAGAGCCCCCTCTGGCGTGGCGGCGCCGTCGTCTTCGGCCCCCTGCCGCGGTCCTATGCCAAGAACGTGAACCGCAAGGTGGAACGCCTCGCCCTGCGTCGAGCCTTCACCCAACGCCTCGATGCCGGCGAAGTGATCGTGGTGGACGAGGTGGCCGTCGAGGCCCCCAAAACGCGTCAGATGGTGGACTTCCTCGAAGGCATCGGCGCGGGCCAGGACGCCCTCGTGCTTGTGGACCGCGTCTCCCCCGAGGTGGCCATGGCCGCCCGCAACCTGCCTGCCGTGTGCGTCATGCACGCGGCTTCGGTCAACACGTACCTGCTCCTGCAGTTCGGCAAGATCGTGCTGAACCGGGCGGGCCTGGAAGAACTCGGCAAGCGCCTGGCGCGGTGACGGAGGATAGGACCCGATGGATCCCTATGCGATTGTGCACACGATTCTGGTCACGGAGAAGGGGACCGTCCTCGCGGACCACCTGAACCAGTACACGTTCCGGGTCGCCAAGGACGCCAACAAGATTCAGATCCGGTCGGCGGTCGAGGCCCTCTTCGAGGTCAAGGTCCGGGCCGTCAATGTCATGAACCGCCAGGGGAAGCGAAAGCGCCTGCGCTCCGCCAACTATGGCAAACGGCCCGATTGGAAGAAGGCCGTCGTCACCCTGGCCGAGGGACACATCGATATCCTCTAAACCGCAGACGGGCAGGCCCACACCGCCGCCCCCGCGGAAAGGCAGTGAGAAACCATGGCCATCAAAAGCTACAGACCGACATCCCCGGGCCGCAGGCAGAGAACGGCCCTCGATACCGGCGAGATTACCCGCGACAAGCCCGAAAAACGCCTGACCCGTGGCAAGATCTCCACCGGAGGGCGTAACAACGCGGGACGCGTGACAACGCGTTTCCGCGGCGGCGGCGCCAAGCGCAGGGCGCGCCTGGTGGATTTCCGGCGTGACAAGGACGGCATTCCGGCGAAGGTTGCCCATATCGAGTACGACCCCAATCGCAGTGCCCGCCTGGCGCTGTTGCACTATGTGGACGGCGAGAAACGGTACATCCTGGCGCCGGTCGGGCTGCGGCCCGGGGACACGGTCCTGAGCGGGCCGGAGGCGGAGTTCAAGCCGGGCAACGCGATGAAGCTGAAGGACATTCCGATGGGTGTCTCGATCCATGCCATCGAGCTGGTTCCGGGCAAGGGTGCGGCGATGGTGCGGTCCGCGGGGCAGGTGGCGACGTTGCGTGCCAAGGAAGGCCAGTATGCCCAGGTGAAACTCCCGAGCGGGGAGGTACGCATGGTGCACCTGGAGTGCCGCGCCACCATCGGGCAGGTGGGCAATGTGGAGCACAGCGGCGTCAAGCTGGGCAAGGCCGGCCGCAAGCGGCATAAGGGTCGGCGTCCCCACGTGCGCGGTGTCGCCATGAACCCGGTGGACCATCCCATGGGTGGAGGCGAAGGCAGAACCAGCGGCGGCGGCCATCCCCAGTCGCCCTGGGGCCAGCTCGCCAAGGGCTTCAGAACTCGCGGCAAGCGCAAGGCGTCTACCAGGTTCATCGTGCAGCGGAGGAAGAAGTAGTGAGTCGCTCTGTCAAAAAGGGCCCCTTTGTCGACGACCACCTGGCCAGAAAGGTCGAGGTGCTGAATCGCAGCGGCCGCAAAGCCATCGTCAAGACCTGGTCGCGCAGGTCCATGATCATGCCGGATTTCGTCGGACACACGTTCGCGGTGCACAATGGCAAGGTGTTCCAGAACGTCTTCGTGACCGAGAACATGGTGGGCCACCGGCTGGGGGAATTCGTCCCCACCCGGACCTTCCGGTCCCACGGCGCCATCTCCGGCAAGTAACCGTCTGTCCGGGACGGCCGCGTGCAGCGGCGGTTCCTCGAGCCGGTCGTCGACGGGCCATACGGGCATCCCGGGCGGAATGCCTCGGCCTGACGGCGCCGGTTCCTTTTTTTTGAAAAGCGCGGCGCTGCGCGCAACCGGGACTATGGACCGTCGTCCATCGTCTCGATCGCGCCACGAGACCTGGAGCAGTCCCGAGACCGTACGCCAGGGAATGGCTGCCTACACCGCTGCCTATCCCCCCGGCACCGGCAAACCAGCACAGGAGCCGGAACCACCATGACCGACATACGCCCGGGCACCGAAGCAGACTTCGACATCGTCATGGACCGCGTGGTCGTGAGCTTCAGGGAGCGGAACCCCGGACACCTTCGCTTCGAGGAACTCTACCCCGACGTCGCGCGCTCCGAGGCGATGCCCCAATGGCGCCTCGCCTTCCTCGACGGCCAACTGGCCGCGGGGCTGCAATTGGTGCCCCGGCCGTTCGTCGCCGCGGGTTCCGTGCGTCTGTCCGGGATGGGGCTCGGAAACGTCTTCTGCTACCCTCCCTTCCGCAACCGGGGGCTGATGAGCACGCTGCTGCGCAGTTGCATCGAGGAGATGGAACGGGAACGTGTCCCCGTCTGCCTTCTCGGCGGCGACCGGTCGCGCTACGGCAACTACGGCTGGGAACACGCCGGCATGGACCGGAGCCTGACACTGGCGGCCGGGGTCAGCCGTTTCCTCCCCGCTGCCCAGGTCTCCGCGGTGGAGATCCGGGACTGGCGCGGCGACCCGGGCGATGCCCTGCGCCTGCTCGAATGCTACGCGGCGCTTCCCTACCGCACCGAACGTACAGCGGCCGAGTTCGGACGCGTCCTGCGTCGGCCGGGACACGTGGTCTGGATCTGCGAGCGGACGGACCGGGGGTTCGGCTACGTGGTTGTCCGGGGGGGTACGGTCCTGGAATACGCCGGCACGGCGGCTGCCGTTGCCCAGCTCGTGCGTTTCCTGGTCCAGAGCGGTTCGTGGAATGCCGTCCTGCCGCCCGTCGAAGGCGAGGGTCCCCTCGAGAAGCTCCTGCTTGGGCAGGCCCAGCACTACAGCGTCCGGCCCACCGGCATGGTCCGGATCAACGCCATGGGGGCCGTCCTCGAAGCCTACATGCCGCTGCTCCGCTCCCGGCTCCAGGCATGGGACGGTGACCTCGCCCTGCGCTGCCTGGACAACGGCGAAACCGTCCGCCTGGTCGGCGAAGCCGGCTCTCTGCGCGTCGAAGACGGCGCCCCCTCGCTCCCCGCTCTCGAACTCTCCCGCAGGGAGATGGCCCAGCTCTTCTTCGGACCCTTCACCCCGGATGTCGGGGACTGGTCCCGTCACAGCGGCCTGCGGCGGCTGTTCCCTCTGCCGCTCCACTGGCATGCCCTGTCGCACGTCTGAAGGGTGCCGTTCCCGGGCGCTGTCCGGCGTGCCAGCGGCAGTCCGGGGGCGAGTCTGGCAGGCGCACTTCCCGCCTGCAACGCCTGCCAAAACTCCCCGCCGCGCGCAAGCGCAATGCCCATCTCTGCAGCGTTCCATCTGGAGCCGGCGGTCCTCCGCCGTACCTGTCTCGGTTCGGCATACCGCCGAGGACCTGTCTGCGTGCGACGTACAGGCAGGCGGCGGGCTCCAGCGCCTCTTCTCCGGGCGTTCTGC